>NZ_JBAKFX010000008.1:0-114654 GCF_037577855.1 Dethiothermospora halolimnae
TGCCGCCGACTTCCTTCAGATTCCACCTCACGGTGGACACCCTTGTCTTCAGCTAGCACCTATATCACCTTCGGTGTTCGGGACTTTCACCCTATAGACTGTGTCCATGCTGGGCACACATAAAAAAGGATTTTGCCTAGGCAAAATCCTTTTTTGCTTAAACTAAAACTAAGACTTAAACTCAATTATCTCCTTGGTTTTGTTGGGGTTAATGGGGTTACTATTTTACCGCTTAGTGGCTCTATATGTAGTAACCAATATCCTACTTTTTCTGTACTTTTCATTTTACTTTCCACCCAAGTTACAAAGCCAGTTGTACCCCTATAGGGTTGATCTGATAGTGTGAATCTGCCAGGCACTCCATAAACATAATACTTTATATCGTTATCCTGTTCTAATATTCCAAATATATAGTGATCATATCTTCTCATTAGACTTTGACAAGTTGTTGTTCTAGACATAAATGGATAGGGATAGTACATATTTACCATATAATTATAAAATGGTAAAAAACCTTTATAGGCATTTTTCTCATCATATTCAACTTCCCAGAATCTATAATTTTCTAAAGAATACTCGAATGGCTCAACCTCTTGAAAAAATTTAAGTATATTTAAAGTATAATTAGCTACCTGTTCAGCATAATTTACAGCCCTATTATCATAACCCATATTTCCGTTTATGGAGTATCCATACCTATTATATTTATTATGAAAATTTGTTTCATTATCTTTAATATTCTTTTGTTCTTTCACATAGTAGTCATCCATTTTTCCCTCTATAGTCATATAGCCATCTTGGTTTTTTATATTATTAACTCTATGCTCTTCATATCCTACATCTATAGTTTCATCTTCCATATCTTTTTTCTTCATATGACCATTGACATTATCTTCTTCTATGTTCTCTTTCTGTTTAGCCTTATTCCTTAATACATTACTTTCAATACCCCTAATAGCTCTAACCTCTTCATGCCCCTCTTCTTTTGTCTCCCAATATCCTTTTCTTACCTCTTCTTCATATACATCATCATTCATCTCTCTTTCTACTCCAGTCTCTGTATCTTCTATTTCTTCCTTCTCTTCTCTTTTAATCTCTATATCTTTTCTTTCTTCTTTCTTATTTACACTTTCTTCTCTACTTAACTCCTCTACTTCATCTTCAATCTCTCTTTCTACTTTAATCTTTGTATCTTTTACTTCTTCTTTAGCCTCTATATCTTCTACTTCCCCTTTCTTCTTTACACTTTCTTCTTTATTTAAGTTTCTTATTATCTTTTCTATATCATATTTTTCCCCATCAATGTAACCATATAATAGAACCTCAATATCGTTATGTTGCTTTTTCCCTATTAAAACGGTAGCAAATTCATCTATTGATAAATTAGTTTTAAGAACATTTTCTGGATTGAACTCTGTTGATACATTTCCTCTTCCATTATCAGTTATGGGAATCACACCCATATCAACCCAAGTCATATTATTATCTTTAGATACTAAGTACCCTCTATAGATGTCATCCTTATTACCCTTAAGTCCCTCAACATTAAAGCTAACTTTTCCCCGTCCATTTCTCACCTCTATTTTTGTATGCCCTTTAACTTTACTATTAAAAACCTTCTTTCTACTTTCTAATATTATAAACTTTCTTAAGTATTTTTTAGCCACACTACTTCCCTCCTTTCAATCCTTATTATCAATATATGTGAAAGTAGGGGAATAGTTTACAAAAAAATAATAGTGAGCCAAAAGCAAGGCTCACTATTATTTTTTTGTAATTTTAAATTTTAAATTATAAATTAAAAGATAGAAACAAAGGCACCTTCGGTGCTCCTTTGTTCAGTTTAAGGTGCAGATACCAAGGAATTGACAATTCCATAGTTCAATGAGCTGTGGGATTACGAATCCCCCAGCAACTAAAAGTAAGTTTACTATTATACTATATAGTCTTAAAATCATCCTGAATATATTCAGACCCTACATAATACTTTCTATATGATTAGCTAGCTTAGCGTATTCCTCTATTGTCAAAGTTTCTGCCCTTCGTTTAGGGTCTATATCACAGCTTTCAAGGGCATTTCTTATATCATCCTTTTCTAGACCTAAGGTACTTTTACTTAGAGAGTTTAATAAAGTTTTTCGTCTTTTACTAAAGGCTGCCCTTACTATATTAAAAAATAATTTTTCATCCTCCACATTAACTTTAGGCTTATTATATACATCTAGACTTATAACCGCTGAGTCTACATTTGGTTTTGGTATGAACACATTTTTCGGTACATCTACTATAATATTTGCATCACAATAATATCCAACCGCTATTGATAATGAACCGTAGTCCTTGGTTCCAGGTCCTGATTTCATTCTATATGCCACTTCTTTTTGTACCATTACCACTATTTTGTCAATATCAAGCCTCTCTTCTAGTAACCTCATAATTATTGGAGTAGTAATATAGTAAGGTAGATTGGCAACTACCTTTACTTTTTTATTATTAAATTTATCTTGAAATAGCTCCTTTAAATCTATCTTGAGTACATCCCCATTTATAACTTCAAAATTATCATAATTTTCTAAAGTTTCATTAAGAACTGGTATTAACCTCTTATCAAGCTCTATTGCAATAACCCTTTCTGCCCTTTCACAAAGTTCCTGGGTAAGGGTACCTATTCCCGGTCCTATTTCTAGTACATAATCATCCTTTGTTATATTTGATCCGTCACATATATTATCTATAATATTTCCATCTATTAAAAAGTTCTGACCTAAACTTTTTGAAAACCTAAACCCATACTTATTAATTATTTCTTTTGTTTTACTTGGGGTATATAATTTTTTGTCCATTACCCATCTATCCTCCTAATAGCATCATTAAATTCCTCTCTTGTTATGCCATAGTTATTTAACCTTTTTAAAAACTGCTTAGAATTACAATACCCTATTCCCAGTATTCTACCTAATTTACCCCTTCTATTTGAAGAGCCCTCTATTCCTATTAGTTTATGTAAGAATAGGTCTGTTCTTTTAAACTCAGTTCTACTATCAGTTGATTCTACCCTTACCCTTTTAAGGGCATCTATTATATCTTCAGGCTTTGCATTTTCGATCCCCACATTATCCCCTTTAATAGCTTTGTCCTTAGGTAAAAAAGCATGTTTGCAATTTTTTACTTCCCTTGAAATCATTTTTCTTATCTTCTCCCCTGGATAGTCAGGATCTGTAAATATTATTATTCCCTTATTCTTAGCAGCTAATTTTATTCTCTCCATAACACCCTTTGGAAAGCCCAAGCCTCCAGTTGTTATTATTTCAGCATCAACGGCCCTCTTTATAGCCGCAACATCGTCTTTTCCTTCCACAACTATAACTTCCTTAATCAAATTTTTATCCTCCTTTTACTTTCTTATATATTATTATATCAATATATTTTGTATCTATTGGGTATTTTATAATATTTCCAACCTCTTGCTATCAATAAATTATCATTTATTGATGGTATTTGCAACAAATTATAAAAGATAATCCAAGGTACAGAGAGGAAAGTACAGTAAAAGAGGGCTGGATATATCCAGCCCTCTTTTACTCTAGTATATAAACTCTAACTCTTCTTAACCCAAAATCTAATGCTTTTTTTCTATTTTTCATGAATAGGTCTATTCTTTTTCCCTTTATTGCTCCCCCAGTATCCTCTGCTATTGCGTATCCATAATCTTTAGTTCCGTCTAATGATTTTATATAAATTTTAGTTCCTAGGGGAATAATTTTGGGATCTACGGCTACAACTCCAGGTCTTACTTTAGTTCCTGAAGCAGTTATGCCATAATATTTATCTCCGGGCCTTTTCCCTGTACTTTGATAGGATAAATCATAGGCACTGGCAGTCATATCTATGTAGCTTCTATAGGTAACTCCACCCCTAGAGGCTACAAAATAATTTTTACTCCCCTTTTCTATTATCCTATTAGTAGGAGTTTCCTTTATATTTTCTTTAACCAGCACTTCTTCCTTAAGGTCTCCATTTTCATATATCTTTTTTACTTGTATAGTCTTTATTCCATTTTTACCTTTTTGTATCTCCTTACTATCACCTAATGCTAAAGAATCATTGGATTTAGTTAAGGTTCTATAGGGTATCTCTTCTTTATAATTTTCTACTATTTCATCTACCTTAGTTACTTTTATCTCTAAACCTTTTTTAATTTTGTCTTGTAATAATGGGGTTACTTTATCATTATCATCAATAACTATATTCAAATCTTCTAGCAAGGATTTTACATCTTTATGGTTTGAATTCGTTTCTATTTTTTTATTACCATTATAAACAGTAACAGGTACAGCCCTCCTTATTACAATTTCCATACCGTCGGTTAATTTGTCCTTTAGTCCAACATTTATATAATCACCTTCACCAATGTTAATGTTATTGCCAATTAATAGTTCTTCGGCACTAGATGCCATGGTATTAAAGGCAACCTTCTCATCATCTATTATAACCTTAACTTCATTAAATAAATGGCTATAAATGCCTAGTCCTATAACCATAATAATTATAACAAAGAATATAATCTTTTTTTTACCCATTTTCTTACCTCCTTATTTAACCACCTAGATAAGTTTATTTTAAAAATAATGTTTTGTCAAATTTTTAGCATTTTACTGTTGTCATCCCAGATATTACTATTATTGCTATTACTATCTCTATATTATATTAATTATATCCCATATATTTCTTTTTATTCATAAAAAAAATGCCTAAGGGCATTTTTGTACAGAGTCCAAGGTGCAAAGGACATAGAAGTAATGGGCCCATAAATAAAAGGGACCCTAGGTCCCTATTTAAATTATATACACATTATATACTATATACTTATCTTCTAGGATTCATAGGATCCATTGGATACATTGGATAGTCCTCACCCATATCTGGCATCATTGGATAATTAGGGCATGGTTGATAGCCCGGAGACATGGGTTGCTGATAGTCCATACCTGGCATCATTGGATAATTAGGACATGGTGGATACATATTTTGTTGCATACATTTCTCCATACAACTTCTCATACATTCCATCATCATAGGATTCATACCCATACCACCCATACCTGGCATAGTTGGATACTGGGGATACTGAGGGTACTGAGGGTACTCAGGATACCTAGGACATTCTGGCTGTCTAAATTCAGGCATTGTAGGTTGCCTAGGGGGCATTGGATAGTCTATTGGCTCCCTTCTTGGTGTTTCGGGACATTCTATTGGTTCTCGTCTTGGTGGTTTAGGACATTCTATTGGTTCTTTAGGTGTCTTCTTTTTTCTATCATCATATTTTCTAGATTTTCTCATTAAATCAACTCCTTAATATGCTTTAATCTATCTATTAACATTATATGAAAACTAATAAATGGTGTTACTATAGATGTCTGTGAAATTTAACTTAGATTTTACATGTAAAAAAAGGATATTGGAGTTTTTTGTCGAATATTGTATTGTGGTGAAATAGCTCTAAAGGAGGCTAATATAATGAAAAAATTTAAAATCAATAGAAAAACTTTTAGTAAAATCAGTTATAAGATTGTATTTGCTATTCTGTTTTGTTCTATTATAATTTCTACAATAGTAGGATTAACAGGATATATTAAAAGTAATAATATTATTACAAAGGAGTCCAAGGAAAAGCTTGAGTATATGTCTAAATATTATGGTAGCGATTTTAACAGAGATTTTGAAAAGGTTGAAGATATAGCAAATAATCTTAAGTATTTAATAACTTCTAAATTTAATGTTGAGGAGTTAAAAAACAATTCTAATTACTTAGAAGAATTCAAGGAAAATATAAGTCCAATAGTAAAGGAAATAGCCCAGGAAAGTAGTAGTGCCAAATCTGCATATATATACTTCAATTGGGAGTTAACAGGAGAATCCCATGATTTATATTATATAGATCATGACAAGAACGGTACAGTGAGTAGACAAGCTCAAGTGGACATTTCCTTTTATAAAGAGGGTCCAACAACAGATGATCCTAAATCTTGGTGGTTTAAACCTATAGAAGAAAAAAAAGGTGTATGGACTGATCCCTATGTTTGGGAATTTGATGATGGTACCAGCGATATTTTTGTATCATATACAGAGCCGGTTTTTATTGATGACAAATTAATAGCTGTTATCGGAACAGACTTTATGTTTGATGATATGAATGAAATAATATCCAATCTAAAGATATATAACTCAGGATATGGATTTTTAATGAATAGTAACGGTGACTTTTTAATCCATCCAGAGTTTAAAGGTCAAAATTTTAAGACCATGGCAGATGGTAAATTTTCTTCAATAGCTAAAGAGATGTTAAGTAATGACTTTGGTATAACAACATATAAACTAACAGATGGTAAAGAGAAAATAACATCCTATACAAAGTTATCAAATGGATGGGTTTTCGGTATAACCCCACCTAGAAGTGAAGTTTTTTCAGGATTAACCTCCCTAAGAAATCTAATTATAATTATTCTTATAATAGGTCTAATATTATCATCTATCTTAGCTACTGGTGTGGGACGAATTATATCCAAACCCTTAACAACAATATTTAACCACTTAGATAAAATTTCAACAGGAAACTTTAAAGTTTCACTTCCTAAAAAATATTTAAAAAGAGATGATGAAATTGGAAGTTTAGTTAAGTCCCTACTTAATATGCAGGATAATCTAAAGTCCCTTATAAGTAATTCTAAGGTAACAGCTCAAAGAGTAAATGTAGCTTCCCATTCACTGGCTTCATCTAGTGAAGAAAGTAGTGCCTCTGCTGAAGAAATATCCCAGTCAATAGATGAAGTATCAGTAGGGGCATCGGAACAAGCCCGGGATGCAGAAAACACTAATATGCTAATGATAAAACTTAGCGAATCCTTTAATGAGTTATCCCTCAACGGGAACAATATATTGTCAAGTATTAAAAGTGTAATTAACGACAATATAAAGGGTGTTAATTTAATAAGAGACTTAAAAAGTAAGAATGAGTTTAATAATAATTCCATAGATAATATTGAAAGGTCAATTAATAAATTAAGTAATAAAATAATGAACATAGAAAATATTCTAGAGACTATAACATCTATTTCAGACCAAACTAATTTACTTGCATTAAATGCTAGTATAGAAGCTGCAAGGGCCGGGGAAGCTGGCAAAGGTTTTGCCGTTGTTGCCAATGAAATCCGTAAACTAGCTGAACAATCTAATGGTTCTGCTGAGAAAATAAGTAAAATAATTTATGATATACAAGATGAAAATGCTAAAACATCTAAGCTAATGGATGAAGTGAAACTTAGTTCTTCAGAACAAACTAAGTGTGTTGATTCTGTCAATATATCTTTTGAGAGTATTTCCCAGTCTATTGAGGATATTAGTAACGAAATTGATAAAACCACCATGCTTATTAGGGATATGAACAATAGTAAAGAAAAAATACTTAGTTCAGTAGAGAGTATATCCGCCATATCAGAAGAGACTGCTGCAGCTTCTGAAGAGGTAAATGCATCAATGAAAGAACAGGCAAATACAGTTGAAGAGGTTACTAAGCTGGCAGAAGAATTAAATAGTTTATCAGATAAATTACAAAGGGAAATAGATAAATTTAAAGTATAAACATTATCACTAGTAAAATTTGTTCTAAATAAAACCCTAGGGACATAATATATACCCCTAGGGTTTTATATTTAGATATTAAACTTATCTATTTTACCTTTCAGTTCTTTAGCTAAATCTCTTAGTTTATCACAATAGCCATTTACTTCCTCCATGGCAGCAAGTTGTTGCTGTGTAGATGCTGATACCTCTTCAGTTGATGCTGATGTTTCTTCAGATATTGCTGAGATACCTTCTATACTGGAAACCAACTTATCCTTTTTGCTTTTCATATCTGTATTAAGTGTTTCTATATTATTTATTCTATTTTTTATTTCATTTATTCCTTCGTATATACTGTTAAAAATATTTTTTGTCTCTATTACAGTCTCATCTTGCTCCTTGGATATTTCTTTATTAATCTCCATTAGGTTAACGGCACTTTCAGATTTACTTTGCATATTGGAAATAAGATCCCCTATTTTATCGGTTGCGTCATTTGTTTCCTGGGCAAGCTTTCTTATCTCTTCAGCAACTACAGAGAAGCCTTTTCCAGCATCTCCAGCCCTTGCGGCTTCTATGCTTGCATTTAGCGCAAGTAACTGGGTTTGTTCCGCTATTGAATTAATGGTTTCCGTTATAACACCTATATTATTGGAACTATCATTAACTTCTGTCATAACATTTCTGACATTTTTAGAAGCTTCATTTCTTTCTGTAGACTTTTTAGTTAATATATTAACTATCTCTAGACTTCTTTTATTCCTTTTTTCAAGACTTTCAAATATATTCCCCATATCATCTATTGATGTTGCGATTTCATCTATACTACCGGATAATTCCACAGCATTTGTAACACCTTTTTCAGTTTCATTTGCCTGTTCGGAGATACTTCTTGCTATCTCATCCATGGTTTTAGCAACCTCATTTGCTCCCAGCTTAGTATCTTCAGTTATATCTGAGAGGGATATGGAGGAATTGGATACAATTTCACCTGAAGTTTTAACGTCCTTTATTAGACCCTTTATACTATCTAGCATATTATTTAGCCCTTTGGATATATGACCTAGTTCATCATCGGTTTTTATGTTACACTGGACATCTAAATTACCCTTTTCAACTTCTTTTATTACACCTTCAATCTTCTTCATTCTATTGGTTATCCTTTTTATAAAGAAGTAATAAATAATCGAAGCTATAACTACTATAACTATAGTTAATATTATAATCTGAAGGGTGAGCTTATTTAATTCCTTTTCCACAATACCCTTATCTATGCCGGTTCCAAACATTCCTATTACCTTTCCCTGTTTACTTTTTATAGGTATGTATTTAACATATAACTTTTTCCCTAATAAGGTCATTTCTCCTATATATTCTTTGCCATCTTTTAATACATCATTGGCTATATTTTCATTAACAGTATTTCCTATTAGTCTATTATTATCTTTCTTTCTCATACTTGTGGCTACACTTTTATTTCCCAAATATATGGTGGAATATGCCCCAGTATCCTCTTTTATTTTATCAAATATGGCACTACTATCACTTAATAAATTCCATCCTTTATAGAGTTTACCACTTTTCTCTTGCCAGTACCCTGAATACCTCTCATTTAATAGACTAAATCCCAATTTAGAGATAGAATTCATCTTATCCCTTACTACTATTTTCGATATCATCATATTGGTTGTTAATATAATTGTTGTTGTTAATAAACATAAAAGCACTATGTTTATTAAAAGTAATTTTCCTTTTAATTTAAATTTCAAAATAACCTCTCCTTTTGATACAAAATAATATTTTTTACATTTTTTTATGTTTTTTGCTAGTATATTCTACCATACAACATAATTTATTAAAATATACCGAAAGCCCTATAGTAATACATTGTTAAATTATTGAAATAAAATATTTAAAAGGTTCTATTGAAATAAATAAGTTTTTATCTAGGTTTTATATGAAAAAATAAGGGTTAATATTATTTGTAATAATACTAAATGATATCGTTTTTTAATTTTAAATTAAATATTTGTAAAGTATGTGGAGATACTTTGGAAATTATAAAGTACAAAAATTTTACGCAAAAAAAGAAGGGACTAGATGTGCTTAGTCCCTACATAATTTATTCTTTATTTTTCATTTATTTTAAATAGTTTTTTTGTGTTTTCAGCGGTTTTTTTCATCACCTTTTCAAAGGATATTCCCTTAAGTTCTGCTATCTTACCTGCTATATATCTAACATTTAATGGTTCATTTCTTTTTCCCCTATGGGGTTCTGGGGTAAGATAGGGTGAGTCGGTTTCTATAAGGATATGGTCTAGGGATATTTCCTTTGCAACTTCTTTAGGCTGCTTTGCATTTTTAAATGTTATAGGCCCAGAAAATGAAATGTAAAATCCCATATCTATATATTTTTTAGCCATTTCAGTACTGGATGAGAAACTATGGATAACCCCTGTTAACTTTCCATCGTATTCTGAAGATATTATGTCATAGGTATCCTTATGTGCCTCTCTATCATGGACTATTATGGGAAGATTTAGTTCCTTGGCTAGTTTTATTTGCTCTCTAAATTTCTCTTTCTGTATATCCCTTGGAGAATTATCATAATGATAATCAAGTCCTATTTCCCCAATGGCAACTACCTTCCCCTTTTTAGATAAATCCCTAAGTAAACCTATGGTGTCTTCTCCCATATTTTTTGCTTCATGGGGATGGATTCCCACAGCTGCATATATGTTATCATATTTCTCTGACATATTAACAGATTTTACCGACGATAAAAAATCAGCCCCGGGATTTATAACTATATCAACATCATCTTCTTTTAAGCTTTTTATTATTTTATCTCTATCTTTATCAAATCTACCATCATCTAGATGGGCATGACTATCGATTAGCATTTTTATTACACCCCCTTTACCGAGGCAGGACCTCGGAATTTTAAATTGTAAATTTTAAATTATAAATTGGTACTTTTTCTTAGTTTTTGGTTGTTAGTTGCTTTTATTCTTTTAATGGGTTTTATTTTCAGCTCTTTTCCGCCGCTTTCAGGGCGGGGAGTCTGGGCATGCCCAGACCCTACATTGTTTGGTTACTGGGGGATTACGAATCCCCCAACAACAGAAATGAGGTTATTTCTTAGTTTTTGGTTATTAGTTACTTTTGTTTTTTATTAGTTTTGTTTTCGGCCCTTTTCGCCACTTTCAGGGCGGGTGGACTGGGCATACCCAGTCCCTACATCCGCCGAAGCAGTGGCTGAATATATTCAGCCTCACATAATGAAATTTTACGACCCTAGGGAGTAAAATCTCATTAACTGTCCACTGTCAATTGTCAACTGTCAACTGATTTAAAGTTATCTTAACTCTGCTCCACTTTCTATATCTTCAAGTACAGATGCCAGTGTAAGTTTCTTATCCTTCTCAGCAGAAAGTATCATACCATGGGACTCTACTCCCCTAAGTTTTATTGGCTTGAGATTGGCAACTAATATTACCTTTTTACCTACTAAATCCTCTGGAGAATAGTATTTAGCTATGCCTGATACCACTTGTCTTTCCTCTTCTCCAACCTTAAGTTTAAATACCAATAGTTTATCGGCATTTGGATGTTTTTCACAGCTTAAAACCTCTGCTACCCTCATCTCTACCTTATCAAAATCATCTATCGTTATTAAATTATCTTCCACCTTTTCTTCCTCCTTTTTGCCTTTTCTTTTAGCTATAAAGTCATCATTTATTTTAGTTAATTTTTTTAGTTCTTCATCTATCTTAAGTCTTGGGAACATTACCCCGTCTTTTTTAACCTTAAGACCTGTGGGAAGTTTTCCCCAGTCAAATAAATCATTCCATTCTGTTCCTTGACCATGGTCAAGTCCCAATTGTCTCCATATACTATTTGATGTATCCTCCATAAATGGTCTTATTAAAACAGATATGATTCTAATGGATTCAGAAAGATTATATAATACTGTATCTAATCTATCCTTTTTATCCTCCTCTTTAGCTAATATCCATGGTGTTGTTTCATCTATATATTTATTGGTTCTTCTTATAAGCTTCCATATTTCTTCTAAACCATTGCTAAAGTCAAGATTATTCATATACTCTTCTAACTTAGGCGCTACTGATAATGCAATATCTTTTAGGTCATTATCAACTTCTTCACATTCCTTAGCCTCTGGCATAATTCCACCGTTATATTTTTCAACCATAGTCACTGTTCTACTTACGAGGTTTCCTAGGTCATTGGCAAGGTCTGAGTTTATTCTCCTTAGGAATTTTTCGTTTGTATATTCCCCATCACTACCAAATGTGAATTCTCTAAGTAAGAAATATTTTAATGCATCTTTACCGTAAAGATCTATTATAGGTTCGGGATATACTATATTTCCTTTCGATTTTGACATCTTATCTTTTCCAAATAATATCCACCCATTGGCAAATACCTTTTTAGGTAAAGGCTCACCTAATGCCATAAGAATACTTGGCCATATTAAAGTATGGAATCTAACTATTTCTTTACCTATTAGATGAACATTGGCAGGCCAATATTTTTTATAATCATGGTCTATTTCATCAAGATACCCTAGGGCACTTATATAATTACAAACTGCATCAAACCATACATATATGGTGTGTTCCTTATCAAAAGGTACTGGAATACCCCAATCAACAGTTGTTCTACTTACACACAGGTCATCAAGTCCTGGTTTTAGGAAGTTATTTATCATTTCATTTTTACTAGATAAGGGCTTTAGAAAGTCTGGATTTTCTTCAAAATGCTTTATAAGTCTATCTTGATATTTTGATATCTTAAAGAAATATGCTTCCTCTTTAGCCTTCTTAACTGGCCTGTTACAATCGGGACAATTACCATCTTCTAATTGGGTTTCCGTCCAAAAGGCCTCACAGGGTGTACAATAGTACCCTTCATATTCACTTTTATAGATGTCTCCCTGTTCATATAATTTATTAAATATTTTTTTGACTGTTTCTTCATGATACTCATCGGTTGTTCTTATGAATATATCGTAGGTTATGTCTAAAGTTTTCCACAGCTCTTTTATATTAGCAACTATTTTATCCACATATTCCTTAGGTTTTACACCTATTTCTGTTGCCTTTTCCTGTATCTTCTGTCCGTGCTCATCGGTTCCTGTTAAAAACTTTACATCATAACCAGTGAATCTTTTAAACCTAGCCATAGCATCAGCCGCCACAGTTGTATATGTATGACCTATGGTTAAATTATCACTGGGATAATATAGTGGTGTTGTAATGTAGTAATTTTTATTCTCCATTTTTGTATACCTCCCTTATTTTTTTAGAGAATAGATAATAAAGAATAAAGAATAGATTTGGTGCAAAGTGGCCTTTGCCACTTTGTTTTTATTTAATTTCTTTGGTTGGGGGATTACGAATCCCCCAACAACAGGAATTTTTACGACCATAGGGAGTAAAATCTCCTTATTTATTCTTTATTCTCTATTCTTTATTCTTTGCATTAAAAAAATCCCCCGTCTCAATATAGAGACGAAGGATGATTTCGCGGTACCACTCTAGTTTTTCTAAACTTCACAGTTTAGAACTTATCAGGTTATAATATATAACCCTGTGATTTTAACGGTCACAACTCCGATATAGCCTACTTAAGGGTTCAACTATATAGTTCATGGGCCATCTTCAGCTTAACATCTATGGTCAGATTTCACCAATCCTGACTCTCTGGGCATAGAATTATAAACCTACTCTTCCAATCAACACTTTTATAATATATAAATTTAGTATAATCTGTTTTATGAAAAATATACATGACTTTATTTTATTTGTCAAGGGATTTATTTTTTCTTACCATATAGAACCTATCTTATTTGCTAGCTTTTCAATAATATACCCTAACTTATCCCTTTCATATATTTCTATTTTATTGTCATTTATAATAATCAATTTCTTATTATCATTGCCCCTTATATCATATACCCCTAACAAATAAATCTTATTTAAACCCTTTAAATCTGATATTTTTGTTACTTCCCCTTTTCTACTTTCATATATACCATTTAAACCTGACTTTTCTATCTCGGCCATTCTATAATACCAAGCGGTTTCTTCATAATCCCTAGTTCCTATTGTTATTATTAATTCATCTCTTCCATTATTATCTATATCAGATACCTTAATATCTGTTGACTTTAGATCTATAGCATTTCCATCCCTACTATTAGGTAGATCTTCTATTTCATAATTACCATTATTGTATTCAAATTTATTTAACTTCATACTTCCATTAGGGTCAAATAGATATAATTTTTCTTTACCACCAAATCTACCCTTTATTAATATTTCAGTGGTTTTATGGGTGTTAGTATATACCCTTTTCTTATTAATACCGGTTATCTTGCCATTTTCTAAGATAATCTTTTGAAACTCACTTGTATTAAGATGTTCTACTAACTGAAGTATTAAACTATTCTTTCCATTTTCCTTTATTATTTCTAAGGAACTTCCAGGTCTGCCGTTGAGACTTTTCCCATATAATACTTTACTATCCTTTAATACTAAGCTATTATTATTTAATGTATATAAGTTTAACTTCTCTATGGCTTTGTTATCTTTTGGCTTATTATATCTTGATACAGTAAATATATCTAAGGTCCCATCATTATCTATATCCATAACCTCAAAATCATTTATATGGATACTTTTAAAACTTTCTTTTATCTCCTCAACCTTAATAGTATTTTCCAACTTAATAGTGTTATCTAAGCTAAATACTTTTAAATATATATTATCTTCATCTGATATAAATACCATAAGTTCATCTTTATTATCATTATCTATATCACATATTTTACTATTTTCTGTATTTGAGTATCCAAAGTCAGATTCTATAGTATCTATTTTTTCAAACCCTAACATATCCGTGTTATCTGTTATTTCAAACAATAGACCATATAGTATTAGTAAAATAGATAAAACTACAGCTATTACTTTAAATACCTTTCTTTTTTTAGTATATATAATCTCTGATTTTTGTAATTCTTCCTTGGCTATAGGTTCATTATCAACCTCTATAACTATGGTATTAGCGGTTATATCATGCCATGTTTGATTGTTATATCCATGAAAATACCATAAATATCCTATATATAAAGGTAGCATCGATATAACCTTTGTAATATTTCTTATTATTGATTGCTTAATAGATAGTTTATTTCCAGTATAACTTACCACTTTTAGCCCTAATATCATTTTACCTAAAGTAGCTCCATATAGATATATAAGTATGATTTCATATAGATGTGGAATTAATAACATCATAAAATATAAGTATATGTTGTCTGTTGATGTTATTATCCATGTTAATATTGCTAATAATATGCCATCTATAAACTGAGCAAAAAACCTTCTCCAAAATGATCCATATTCTATTGATGATGACCCTTCAAACTTTATCATAACATCCCCCCTTTGGAATATTATAACATATTTTATTATAATAAAGGGTTAAGAATGAAAGAAAGATTAGCTAAAGTTACTACTCTAACTTACTATTCTTAACTCTTTATTACTAATTATTATAACCCCCAGTATATATATCCTAGTTTTTCTGCTACCTTATTATTAAATATTCTTTTTATATCTATTAACACCTTATCTTCTTTGTCTCTATACATAGCTTCTATATCTTCAAAGGTTAAAGCATTAAAATCATCATGTCCTACAGTAAAAACTAGAGCATCCATATCCTTTATATCTTCTAAGTCACATAGCTTAATATTGAGTATATCTAGGGTTTCATCATAATCGGCTACGGGGTCATAGACCCTTATGTTTATCCCATTATCCTTTAGACCCTTTATTATATCTATTACCCTAGTATTTCTTATGTCGGGACAATTTTCTTTAAAGGTTATTCCCATTATAGCAACATTTAAATCGTTAATATGTTTATATTTTTCCTTTAATTTATTTATGATATTTGCCGTTACAAACTCTCCCATATAGTCATTTATCATCCTACTTCCTGTTAACACCATGGGGTTATATCCTATTTCTGAAGATTTGAATATTAAATAATAGGGATCAACGCAGATACAGTGTCCCCCAACTAATCCAGGACTAAAATCTATAAAGTTCCATTTAGTTTTAGCAGCCTTAATAACTTCCTTAGTATCTATATCCATATTATTAAATATTATTGCCATTTCATTAATAAAGGCTATATTAATATCTCTTTGGGAATTTTCTAATATTTTAGCAGCCTCAGCTATTTTTATGGTATCTGCCCTATATACTCCGGCATCAATTATCATCTCATATGTCTTAGCTATAGTATCTAAAGCTTCCTTATCCATTCCAGAAACTATTTTAGTTATTTTATTTAATGTATGAATCTTATCTCCTGGATTTACCCTTTCTGGGGAATAACCAACTTTAAAGTCTATACCACATTTAAGTCCCGATTCTCTCTCAAGTACTGGTATACATACATCCTCTGTGACCCCTGGATATACTGTTGATTCGTATACTACAATTGAACCCTTTGACATATTTTTACCAACAGTCTTACTGGCATCAATGATATACTTTAAATCCGGTGTTTTATCTTTGTTTATAGGTGTTTGTACTGCCACTATATGAAATTTAGCCCCTTTAATTTTTTTATCATCGGTGGTAAAATCTATATTAGCTTTTTTTAAAGCCTCATCCCCCACTTCCTTTGTTCCATCTATTCCCTGTTTATATGTTAAAATTTTTTTCTCACTTTTATCATAACCTATAACATCTGTAACTTTAGAAAAGGCAACAGCCAATGGCATACCAACATAACCAAGACCTATTACTGAGATTTTCTCTTGTCTTTTCTTTATTCTTTCATATAAATCCAATTTCATCTCCCCTTTATTTAACACTTTATCTATTTAGAGAATATTAAACTCTTTTTCTAATATTGTATGCCTTTATTTTTGTTAGGTGAGAGGAAAGGTAGCTTATGGGCTTGACAACCAGATTTTTAGTACGATAAAAAAACATGTGCATAAGATATAGTAGAAAATGGTTAATATTACTTGCAGTAAATCCTATAATATCCTTTAATTTGAGGTGAAAAAATGTATGGTAAGGACATTAAAATAAAAATAAATATAAATGAAGAACCGGTAAAATGCAGGATTCCAAGTACCATCACTAAACCTGTAAATAATTATCCCAGTAATTTAGTTAAAAAAAGTCTAAAAAATAATTTTAATATATATTCTAAAAAATCTAAGGATAAATCCCCTGGGGTTACAATCATAACTAGCACAAAACGGAACAAGTTTATAGATAGGGTTTTTGATAACTATAAAAGACAAAACTATAGTAATAAAGAACTTATTATTATATTAAATAAAAATGATATGGATTTATCAAAATGGAAAAAGAAATCAGAAAAATATAATAATATCAGGATATTTAAAGTTGATGAAAATGAACCCTTAGGAGTTTGTCTAAACTTTGGAGTTACTAAAAGAAAGTATGATTATATGGCAAAGTTTGATGATGATGACTATTATGGACCAGATTACTTGGTTAATATGATGGAGGAGTTTAAAAATACCGATGCCCATATAATTGGTAAGGATAATTATTTTGTATACTTTGAAAATGATAATATTTTAGCAGTTAGAAAAAGAAACAAACAAAACCGCTTTGTAAATCATGTGGCAGGTTCAACCCTCGTTATAAAAAAAGAAGTTCTTAATAAGGTTAAATTCGATAGTAAATTAAAAAGAGGGGTCGATACAAAATTCCTTAAAGATTGTAAAAAACAAGGCTTTAAAATATATTCATCGGATAAATATAATCATGTGGTTTGCAGACGTCCAAACTTAGATGAGCATACCTGGCAAATAAGTCAAAAAGATTTTTTAAGAACATTAAAATATATTGCCCATACCGATAATTTCGAGCCCTATGTAGTGAGATGAGATTGAAAAATATATGACAACACCCATATAGGATAATAAATTTATCATTGTAAAGGAGTTTTAAGATGTGTGATTATTTAGATTTGATTAATAAAGTTAATATAAAAAAACCCCCTGGTATTAAAACTAAAAAATGGAGTTTTTATCATAAAGATACTCAAAAAGAAAGAATGGCTGCCATGATGGATTTTGACTATGGAGATAAGGTTTTAGAAATTGGATGCTGTATAGGCTTTTTGGGAGTTTTAATTTGTAAATATAATGAAGGTATCAAAAATTATACTGGTATTGATTTAGATAAGGATTATATAAAAATAGCCAATAAGCTATCTAAAGTAAATAATCTATCTAAAATAAAATTTATGGTGGCTAACGGATGTAATATAAATGCTATTGATGACGATAATTTTAATACGATCATTATGGCGGAAATATTAGAACATTTACACTGTCCTATGGATATGTTATTAGAAGCTAGAAGGGTATTATGTAAAAATGGAAATATTATAATAACGGTACCTTCTAAGGGTGCCTTACCCCCTAGCAAAGAACCGGAACACGTTCAAGATTTTTCGGTAAGTGATATGAAAAATTTAATATCTAAAGCTAAACTTAAATTAATAAAACACTTTAAGGTTAATAAATGGGAGTTCTATTTGACTAAAAAATAGGCTGGGGGATTAGAATGCCCCCAGCAATTTAATTTGTCTAAATATACTTAGAAGGTAAACTTGGGCTATCTAGATAGTTTCTTTAAATATTTAATGATTTTACTAACTATATAATCTATTTCCTCTTCTTTTAGGCTATTATATAAGGGTAGGGCTATGGTTCTCTTGCTTACTGTTAAAGTATTTGGAAAGTCATTTTCCCTATACCCTAATTTATTGGCTATATGGGGTTGAATATGGATGGGAGCAAAATATGGCTTACATCCTATCCCCTTCTCTATTAAATAGTTAATTAAGTTATCCCTATCTATACCTTCCTCTACTTGTATAGTATAAATAAACCAACTCATTTTAGTAACATTCTTATCTATATAGGGAGTTTTTATTCCATCTATATTTTTTAATTTTTCATTGTATAATTTAGCGACTTTTCCCCTTTTTATTAATATTTCATCTAGCCTATCCATCTGTGCCACCCCAAGGGCAGCATTAAGTTCGCTCATTCTAAAGTTATATCCTAATCTTTCATGTTGAAACCATGAGTTTGATGATGCTCTACCTTGGTTTTTCATACTTCTACATAAATCTCCTATTTCTTTATCATTGGTTATAACCATGCCCCCTTCCCCCGTCGTAATTTGTTTATTTGGGAAAAATCCAAATACTGACCCATGGGCTAAGGTCCCTGCTTTATAGCCCTTATACTCTCCTCCTATAGCCTCACAGGCATCTTCTATTACCTTTATGTTATATTTATCTGCAATATCCATTATCCTTTCCATATTAACTGGCTGCCCGAAAATATCAACGGGTAAAATAGCTTTAGTTTTTTTAGTAATCTTTTCTTCTATTTTGTCAATATCTATGTTTAAAGTTTTAGGGTCAATATCAACAAAAACAGGGGTTGCCTTTTCAAATAGAATGCAATTAGTAGATGCTATAAAGCTAAAGGGAGTAGTTATAACCTCATCCCCCTCTTTTATCCCTAAAGCCCTAATAAGAAGATGAAGTCCACTGGTTCCACTATTTACTGAAATAGCTTCTTTTACTTTAAAATATCTTTTAAATCTATCCTCAAACTCAGCTGTCTTTTCCCCCATACTTAGCCATCCTGAATTTAAAACTTCATTAACTAAATTTACTTCTTTTTGTGATATATCTGGCTTTGATAAAGGTATTTTCATATCAAATCACCTAATTTCTTATCCTTATTTTTTACCTTATCTAGCCATTCTTTATTTTTTAAATACCATTTAATGGTTTTTATTATCCCCTTGTCAAAGGATAAAGTAGGCTCCCAACCGATTTTTCTTATTTTATTTGGATCTATAGCATATCTTCTATCATGACCTTTTCTATCTTCAACATATTCTATTAAATCTTCTGTTATACTTTTATCAAAGTTTTCTTTTAAATAATTTATAATTGTTTTTATAACATAAATATTTGCTTTCTCATTATGGCCTCCTATATTGTATATCTCTCCAATTAATCCTTTTTTAATAACCATATCAATTGCTCTACAGTGGTCATCTACAAACAACCAATCCCTTATATTTAGCCCATCTCCATAAAGGGGAATTTTTCTTTTATTTATACAATTATCAATAACTAGTGGAATTAATTTTTCAGGAAATTGGTAGGGACCATAATTATTTGAACATCTAGTTATGTTTATAGGCATTTTATATGTGTCATAATATGCTTTCACTAGTAAGTCAGCCGATGCTTTACTTGCCGAATAGGGACTATGGGGATCTAATTGCGTTTCTTCAGTAAAATATTCATCATCTTCAACAGAACCATATACTTCATCTGTTGAAACTTGTAAAAACCTTTTACCTTCCTTAAAGTTTCCCCCATTCTCCCAATAATCCTTTGAAACATTAAGAAGATTCCCTACACCTAATATATTGGTTCTAATAAATACTTCAGGACTTTTTATGCTCCTATCAACATGGGATTCTGCTGCAAAGTTAATAATATAGTCAACTACATTTTCATTAAATATCTTTTCTATTAACCATTTATCACATATATCTCCCTTAATAAATTCATATCTATTATCATTAAATAAACCCTTTAGATTTTCTAGGTTTCCTGCATAGGTTAATTTATCAATATTAATGACTTTTATTTCTTTATAGTTATTTAATAAATATCTTATGAAATTTGAGCCTATAAACCCTGCACCACCAGTTACTAAATAGGTCTTCATTCCATATCTCCCCCATTGACTTTTAATATATCGGCCAAATCTATATCATTAGCTAAATTATTAGCTGTATGCAAGGAACTAAACGTACCTGCATCGATCCACCAACCTTTTAAAGTATCATAGGTTAATAAACTATTTTTTACATACCAATTATTTACATCAGTTATTTCTAACTCTCCCCTATTTGATGGCTTCAATGTTTTTACTACATCAAAAACCATTGGGTCATACATATATATACCCGTGACACAATAATTAGTTTTGGGGATTTTGGGCTTTTCTTCTATATCTATTATCCTATCCCCTTCAATATTGGCAATCCCATACCTTTTAGGGTCATTAACCTCTTTTAAAAGTACTTTTGCCCCCTTATCTTGTTTCATAAACTTTTTAACATATTGGTTTATATTATCTTTAAAAATATTATCACCTAATATTACTAGACTTTTATCATCTCCTACCACTTCTTCACAAACTCCTAAAGCCTCAGCTATACCTCCAGGTCTATCCTGGATTTTATATATAAGGTTTAATCCAAATTCCTGTCCATTTCCAAGTAAACTTGTTATTTGTCCCATATGCTCCCTTCCCGAGACAATAACAATGTCTTTTATCCCAGTTTCTTTTATTTTAGCTAATAAGTGGAGTATCATCGGATATCTTCCTATGGGAAGTAAATTCTTATTTATTACCTTAGTTAAAGGAAATAATCTAGACCCTGTTCCACCGGCTAAAATAATACCCTTCATCATAAACACCTCTCTTTTAAAAAGATTAACTATCTACTTGTATTTTATGTAAGTGTTTTACCTTTGTTCCCATAAGCCCTCACTATTAGTAACTATTCTAGATTTTCTACATATTTTATATTGAGAAGCTCAAAGGAGTGATATTGTGAGTAAAAAAATAATTGTAAATAGTATATTTAATTCCTTAAAGGGTTATAAAAAGGGATTAAAAAAGGAATGGATAGATTATAGGATTAAAATATTTATGAATTTTACTTTAAAAAGTTTAAAAAAACAAACCAATCAAAACTTTCTAGCATTGGTCCAGTATGCACCTGAAACTAAAGACCTTATAAAAAATGCTTTATCTAAGTATAATAAGCTACCTAAAAACGTAAGGTTTGTAACCCCTGATGAATATGATAAAGAGGTTATAAAGAATATAGGTGGTCATAAATATTTATATGAGGTTAGATTAGATTGTGATGATATGTATCATAAAACCTTTATAGAACAACTTCATAATCATACTCCTAAAAAAAACACCCAAGTTTTAATGTGTCAAAATGGGTATTTATATGACTCAGTAAATAATAGACTAGCTAGATTTCCTTATAAGTCATCTAACTATTATGCAAATATATATAGGGTTAAAGATTATTTGAAGGGACAAAGATATAAAAGAACCCCCCACGGTCATATTCTAGATAAATTTATATGCGAAACAACTAACAAACCCAATTATATCCGCCATGCCCATTTAAAAAATAACCTAACAACCTTTGAACGCTACAATTTTAAAAAAAGTGCAATAATAAATGGTAATAATAAAATTAAAAAAATTTTAAAAGAGTTTTTCTAAGATAAGGAAGGGGAAACCCTTCCTTCCTACTTTACAAATATATTTAAACAAAGTAAGCAGAAATGGGAGCCATCCCGCAGGATTTGTGAAAATATAGAATAAGGGAGAAAATCGTTTGAATTCCACTGTCTGAGCGTAGCGAGTTTGGAATTCTATTTTCGACCGTTTCTCTATATTTTCCAAATCCCAGGACTGGCGGACATTTCTGCTTACTTTGTGGATACGGCGGAAGAACTATACATCCTTCCTTTTATAAATAACTATCTCCTATCTCTCTAGATTTAATAACCTTTGCTGGCACACCATAGGCAACTTTAAAATCCGGTATATCTTTTAGTACCAATGAACCTGCTCCAATAATTGAATGTTTTCCTATCTTTATTTTATGTATAATCTTAGCTCCTAAAGAAACAGCACTAAATCCGTCTATAAAAACATTTCCTCCAGTTGTACCATTAGGGGCTATACTTGAAAAATTTTCCATTTTATTATCATGGTCAATGGAACAATTTGTGTTTAAAATACAAAATTTCCCTATCTTTGTATTGCTGTTTATGGTCACTCCTGGCATTATTACAGTTCCTTTGCCGATTTCAACATTTTTACCAATTTGGGCCGATGGGTGAATAGCCTTTATATAGTTAAATTTAGGATAAATATTACTTATGTTTTTATACACTGTATATCTAGCCCAATTGTCTCCAACGGCAATTATTCCCCCTTTTAAATTATATTTTTCAATTAATTTAGGTATATCTTCTTCCCTTCCTAATACTTTATAGGACAGTGTTTCTTCTCCTACTTTCCTAAACCTATCTAGTAATCCTATTATATTATATTTTTTTTCCTTTTCTATTATATCTATTACTACTTTTGCCTGCCCTGAGGAACCTATAATTATTACATTTTCCATTAACGACCCCCCTTTATCTAAAAACCAAACTACAAACCACAACCGATGCTATGACCGCCGCTATGTGAGATATTAGGGCTGCCTTTAATGTATGTCTAGAATTTTTAATTCCCACCGCTCCAAAGTATACTGCCATAGTATAAAATATAGTTTCAGCAGAACCCATCATGGTAGATGCAACACGACCTATAAACGAGTCTGGTCCATAGGTTGTTACTATGTCCTCTACTATGCCTAAGGCTCCACTTCCCGATATAGGTCTCATTATAATAAGAGGAAATACTTCCTTAGGTATATTTATTAAGTTGAAAAATGGACTTAATAAGTCTGTTAAAATATCCATAGCTCCAGAACCTCTAAATATACCTATGGCTACAAATATAGCTATGAGATATGGCATTATTCTTATTGCTGTTTTAAAACCTTCTTTAGCCCCTTCTACAAAACAATCATATAAATTAACCCCTTTTATGTAGCCATGGATAAGTATTATTGATATTATAAAGGGAATTATTGATACTGATATTATCTCTAATATTTTTATCATACTAATTCCTACCTTCCAGTAGTTTTACACTTATTATTCCAACTATAGTAGACACAGTTGTTGCTATTAAAGATGTTCCTATTATCTCTGTGGGATTAATGCTTCCTGCGTCTGCCCTTATTTTCAAAACAGTTATTGGAACAAGTTGTATTGATGACATATTTATAACTAAAAACATACACATACTGTTTGTTGCTCTTTTTTTATTATTATTTAAGCTATTCATTTCCTCCATAGCCTTTATACCAAGGGCTGTGGCAGAGTTACCTGCTCCAAACATATTTGTAACCATATTCATTATTATCATACTTATGGCAGGGTGATTCTTTGGTATATCAGGAAATAGTAACTTGGTTATGGGTCTAAGTAGTTTTCCAAAGCCATCTATAAGACCAGATTTTTTTGCTATATTCATAAGACCAAGCCAAAGAGCCATTATCCCCGTAAGGCCTATGGAAAACTTCACGGCCTCTGTTGTGTCATTTATAACAACAGTATTTATAATATCTATTTTCCCTGTAAAAAGGGCTACTATTATTCCTGTAAATATTAGGAAAAACCAAATTATATTTATCAAAGTAGAAAACCCCCTGTGCCGAAGCAGGGCTTCGGAATTGTTAATTTTTAATTGTTAATTGTTAGCTTTGGTGAGTCCTAAGTTTTTGTTTTAGGCCACTGCTTCGGAATTTTAAATTGTAAATTTTAAATTATAAATTGTGGTGTTTCATGGTTTTTGGTTGTTAGTTAGTTTTGGGTTTTTATTAGTTCTGTTTTCGCCTCGTTCCCGCCACTTTCAGGGCGGGGGCTGAATATATTCAGCCTCTACATTGGCTTGTTACTGGGGGATTCGTAATCCCACAGTTTTGACCTTTTTCAGTTTTATTGGTTGGGGGATTACGAATCCCCCAACAACAGTAGCTTCGAATTCATTCGAAGGTTTTCTTCTCTATTCTTTATTCTCCATTCTTTATTCTTTATTTTTACCTTTCTTCTTTAAAATAAGTATATGTACAATTTTATTTGATAATGACAAAAGCCAGTGGAATAAATTCCACTGGCTTTTGTCATTAATTTTTATCTATTTTTGTATCTTGTCAAATAATTACTCACTATATATTCTATATGAATCTTAAATTTTTCCATGGGTTCCTCTGGATTTAATAATTTCCTTGTGGCTATTATATCGGCTAATGCTATTAGTAAAATATCCAGGGTTTCACTTTCCATTTTATTAAAGGCTTCGATTAAATTCTTATTGCTTAAGTCATTTTTCTTATAAAGTACTAGGGGAATCATATGATGTAATACTATATTATATAGTATATCCTGTTCTTTTTTAGATAGACCAAACCTTATGGCTATATCCTTTATCATATCTGCTCCGACCTTTTCATGGCCCCTAAATCTTGTACGTCCCGTTTCATCTACCCATCTTGCTGCTGGTTTTCCAACGTCATGGAAAAATGCCGCTAATTTTATTAATTGGAGTCTACTATGATTTTTATAAACCCTTTTCTGTGAGTATTTTTCATACTCTTCCCTTATATGTTTTTCAAAGTATCCATCAGTATATATTATATTTTCTACGGTTTTAAGGGTGTATATGGAGTGGGTAAGGGCATCTACAACATGATACTTACATTCCCCCACATCCCTCATTGTTTCTATTTCTGGAAATATAAATTCTAATATATTTAGCTCATACTCCATATATCTAAAATAATAGTAACTGTCCTTATAGCTTAATATGTTAAGAACTTCCTCTCCTATGTCTTTGGAACATATATTGGTTAACAAAATTTTATTATTTATTATTATGTTTTTAGTTTTATCACAAAGCTTAAATCTATACTTTGCCATAAGTTTTATAGCTCTTAGTAAGTTTATTGGATTTTTTAATAGTTTTTTTGAAGTATGTTTTATAATATTGTTTTTTATATCCTTTAATCCATCTAAGGGATCTATTATTTTATTTAAATCCATATAATCTTTTATATCAATAGCAACTGCCTCTATGGTAAAATGTCTATCTAATAATTCTTCCTCTATATTTTTATTAATAGACTCTATATTTAGTTCAATATCATTATATGATATATTTCCATCTGTTAGTTTTATTTTTTCTGTGGAGTTTGATAATATATTAACTAATTCTTTTTTATTACCCTTTACTAAGATTTTAATGTTTTTTGTTTCCCTGTTTAAAACTTTATCTACTAGATACCCATCTACTATATAAATTTCAATATGATTTTCTATGCTTATTTCTTTTAGTAAAGATAATATATACTCCACAGCAAAACCTCCTATTTTTTATTTAACCTATTTCCTCATAGGATACACAAAATGGAGTTTCCTTTTTGTTTAGTTTTCCCATTTTTACTAGAGCTTCTAATTTATCCTTTAAAAACTCCACATCAAAGGTTATTTGATGATCTGTATCCTCTTCTATTTCCCTTATTACATCGTTTATGTTCATTTCTGAAATCGGTAGTTTTCCCTTTATTAGTTTTAAAAACTTTTCTTCCTTTTCCTGTTGTTGTTTTACAAGCTCATCAAATGGATTTAGTGTATGGGGACTAGATGTTTTAGCTGCTCTAACCCTTATTGGGATAGTTCTGCCCATTATTGCCGACGAAATAAAGGCATCCCCTGACTTTAGATATGGAAGTCTTTTGGCCTCCTCACTATCTAAGTCCGTCTCTTCCTTTATGGTTTGTATATCAGAACCCCTAACGGTTCTAAATATCATTTTAGTGTTTAATTGGGCAGTTATGGTTTCTTCTAATAGCGTAGGTCTTTGGGTTGCAAGGATTAAGAATACTCCGTATTTCCTTCCCTCTTGGGATATCTCCTTTAACACCGATTTTGATGGTGAATTATATCCTTTAGGTGCAAAGTTATGGGCCTCATCGGTTGCTATTATAAAGGGAGGAAAGTAATCAGCCACAGTATTTTTATATTGGGCATCCTTATATTCCCTTCTTTTATGGTATAAGTTACTAAGTAAATAGGATGAAAACACCTGAAGTAACCTTATGTTTCCTTGAATTACTAATAGTTTTCCAGATTTAAGACCTTCATATACTTCTTTTACATCATTACTAAATACCCCATCGTTATAAAGCCTGGTTAATCTCCATATTATTCCTTTAACAGAATTGGCAGGACAACTTTTATCATAATTGTCGAAAAGCTCCTTACAGTCAAGCCACCTTTCCCGTTCAATATTATTTTGACTATTTCTTATAATATTATCTAGCTTAGACACTGATCCTAAGTCTTGGGCTTCAGAAAGTCTTTTTAATCTATCATAAAAGCTTTGATAGGAATCCTTTCTTTTATGGAGGACATCTATTACATTACTCATGGCATCGGATAATGACCCCGATGCATCCAGTAAGTTTTTTAAGTCTTGGGTTGTCAAATCAGTAAAGTTAACCCCTACATCTTGTCCTATTTGCAAGCATTTAAATTTATCTCTAAAATCTATATCATGGTTATTAAAGTAATCTGCTTTATTGGAAAAATCCATTTCAAAATGGGGATCTAGTACCACAGTGGGGATACCTAGTTTCATGGTTTCTTCTAATAAAACCCTCATACCAAAGGACTTACCTGATCCTGAACCTCCAAATATACTTATATGGGGGTATTGATGCATAGATTTTATATCAAATATAAATGGTATGCCATTTTGGTTCTTTATTTTATTTTCTTCATATATATATGCAATATCCTTTAGGTTAGAGTCCATACCATCTACCATTTCGTCTGTGCTCTTTATTACTCCCATTACTAGACCATTATCTGGGGTAGTCTTTACAAGCATATCCTTTACTTCTTCAAATGTGGGAAATCTTATATCTGAACCTGTTTCTACAGGATACTGGGCTTCATTCAATAGCCTTACCTTGGCTATATGGATAGTTTCATCATCTATATCATAGCCTATAGCCTTTAAAGACTCTATAACACTATCATCAACTAAACCACCATTTATATTAAGGGGTATATATCTATTATAGGACCTTGTTTCAACAACCTCTCCCATAAGTTCCCCTTGGTTTTTATCCATTATTATTAGCATCTCATTTATCCTAAAGTTTTTATCATTTGACCCAACATAAACCTCCTGTTGGGTAGTTATACCTACTACCTTCATTTATTTTCTCCACCACCTTGGCCGAAGCGATGGCTTCGGAATTGTTAATTGTTAATTGATAATTGTTAATTTTGGTGCGTCCCGTTTTTTGCCTTGGACCGATGCTTCGGAATTTTAAATTATAAATTGGTACTTTCTCTTAGTTTTTGGTTGTTAGTTGGTTTTGTTTTTTTTACTAGTTTTATTGGTTGGAGGATTAGGAATCCCCCAACAACAGTAGCTTCGACTTCAGTCGAAGGTTTCCCCATCTATTCTTTATTCTTTGCTTTTATATTTCTTCTTTCTTCTTTACCCATTCTTATTTAAAAACTAATATCGCATCTATCATCTACAAAAAGGGTTAAGTCCTCCATTAAATCCACTATCTTAAAACCTCTATAAAGTCTGCCGTCGGGATTAAGTACTAGTTTTACCTTTGGTCTGGTGGGGTTATCTTTATTTACCTTTGTTACTAATCCTTTTTGGCCTGTATTTAATAATACTCCACTACCTTGGGGAAAAAAGGTTATGTTTTTTACCAGTGCATCATATATTTTTCTATCATGTTTAGCTATTGCCTCCGATGATATAGCTTCAAGGGCTTTATATATTGGTACTTTTCTTTTATATACCCTATCCCTCACCATTCCATCATACATATTACACACAGAAACTATTTGGGTATATATGTTTATATCGTGTCCCTTAAGCCCCATTGGATATCCGCTTCCATCTATTTTTTCATGGTGAAGCAGTACTATGGTTTTTACTATTGATGATACACTTACGTTATCCTTTATTATATCATATCCATATCTTGTATGCTCCCTAATTGTTTCAGCCTCAAGTTCCGTTAGATTTTGGGATTTATTTAATATTTCCGGTGGAATTTGTAACTTTCCTATATCATGTATAATTGCTCCTGTGGCTATCTCATTAATCTTGTCCTCTGGAATATTTAACTCCCTAGCTACTAATATACTTAAAATTGCAACGTTAACCATATGGTTATATGTGGCAACATCTGTACTCATCATTTCCACCATATTAAATAATATATCCTTATTCTTCTCCATATTATTAATTATTCTGTAAATAATATTTTTTACGTCTAGATATTGTTTATTATCCATTATTGTTTTATTTTTATTTCTTGGTATTAAATCATTTACTATATTCTTTATTTTATTTACTGCTTTAAACCTCAATACATCATCTAATACATTTTTAATTTCTATATCTTTTGATATTTCATCATCTATATATACAGCAGGTATATTTTTATGTTTAAGCTGTCTAATATAGTTTTTGGTTAACTTTGTCCCGGAAACCAATAAAATCTTTCCATCTTCACTAAATATACTCTTGCCCAGTTTCATATCTTGTTTTAATCCTTGAACACTTACTATTCTCATTATAATCACCCAGTTTTTTGTTATTATGCTATAATTGTATATGATTTATATGATTTGGTCTATCCAACAAAGTACTTAGTTAGATAATAGTTAACTATTATCTAAACTTAAAATTCCCTTTTACTTCTTTCTGTTACAAATAACTTTTCCCTTATATCCCTATCTAAGTACCTTTCTAAAAGTCCATTTATCACTTTATCGGATATTTTTACTTCACTGTCTATTATATCAAGCCAAAGGGGTATTCCTCTACCCATTTGGGGAGTTAGGGTAAATACTAGATTTGCCATTTCTTCTATATAATCTTTTTGGCTAGATATTATATCCATACCTATAATTGAAGGGTCTTTTGATGTTCTCATAAAACATGATGTAAAGCCTTCATCGGTTTTCTTTGTTTTATCTTTAGATACCCTTATTATTTCCCCATACTCTAAAACACCATATAATAGTTCTCTATCGTATATATTATTACTATCTTTAATTTTATTATCCTCTTCTAAACTCATGGATATTATATTTGTTTTAATGTCTTTAATTACACCTATAAGTATAACATTATTCTTCTCACATTCCCTTTTTAATTTATTCCATTTATCTGCACATTCTATCTTATACCTTATTAAGGATCCATCCATCATTATCACAAAGGGTTTTAGTTTATCTATAGATTCTATTGCTGCATCAACTTCTATTGCTGCCAATTTATATTTGGTTATTGCATAATTCTTATCCTCCATAGATAATGTGTCATCATCACTTATTTTTTCTAGTATTTCTTTTTCTTTATCCATATATAAGGGAGTGTAAAAATCAGCAATATATATAGGGTTGTCCTTATATATTGAACTCTTGGCTAAACTTTGGAATAATTCTATAAAGTGGGGAAATGCACTGCCTATCCTATTCTTAGAGCCATCAACGGCTACAACCCCTCCACTTTTTTTGTACTTTTCCATTTTTTTCGTTGATATTCGACAAAGTTTTTCTACCTTCCCTATGTTATTATTTATATAACAACGGATATCATCTTTATCCATTTTTAAAACTTTTTTATAATTATTATTAAGAATTTGATTTAAATTTTTAACTTCTTCTTTCAGTTTATCACTGATGTTCAGCATAATTAACACCCCAATATAACATTTTATTATCAATTTGTAACATAAAAGTAAGTTGACTTTTATTGTAATATATGGTATCATTTCTTTGTAAAAAAAAGTCGATAATTGCGACAAACAACTATTATTTAGGAGGATGGATTAAATGAAATCAACTGGAATTGTGAGAAAAGTAGACGAGCTAGGTAGAATAGTTATACCAAAGGAATTAAGAAAAACTTTCGATATTGCTGAAAAGGATTCTCTAGAAATATATGTAGATGGTGAACAAATAATACTTAAAAAGTATTCTCCAGCTTGTATATTCTGTGGACAAGCTAAAGATGTTGAAGAATACAAAGGTAAAAAAATCTGCCCAGAGTGTAGAGAAGACCTAAAAAAATAATAATTACTTAATTAAGCGACCTCTGGTCGCTTTTTTATATATTATTTAGCTCATCTATTAACATATCCACATCTACTCCATTGGCCTTTGCCGCTACTTCCAAAGTTTCATCATGGGCACCATTACATAGAAAACATTCCATATTATATTTTTTAAAAATTTCAATAGACTTTATATTTTTTATAATTATACTAAAGACCTTCATATCTTTTTCAATTTTCATAGTCATCCCCCTAAGCATCTATATCTATAGACTCCTTATAAACATCCCTTTTTGAAATATTCCTTTCCTTTGATACCTTTTTAATAGCTACTTTTTTATTAATCCCCTTATCCATATATAACTTTATATGTTCTTTAATAGTCATATCCTGCCACATTTCTTCATTAATACTTTTTAGTTTGTCCTCTGATAATCCTTCTATTATTATAACAAACTCACCCTTTGGATTTTCCCTTTGAAATCTTTCTATACACTTATCTATATTACCCCTAAATATCTCTTCATACTTTTTTGTTAGCTCCCTAGCTATAACTAATTTTCTATCTCCTAGTACTTCCTTTATATCCTTTAGCAAATCTTTTATTCTATGGGGAGACTCATATAATATTATTGTCCTTTTTTCCATCTTTAAATCCTCAAGACTTTTTTTTCTATCCTTTTTCTTTGAGGATAAAAATCCTTCAAAAACAAACCTTCTCGTTGGTAACCCTGATGATACAAGGGCTGTTATTAATGCTGTAGCTCCCGGTAATACTGTTATGTCTATATTATTTTCAATAGCTATTTTTATTAAGTCTTCTCCAGGATCAGATATACCTGGCATACCTGCGTCGGATACGAGGGCTATACTAAGTCCATCCAACATTTTATTTATAAGATAAGGGCCCTTTTCTTTTATATTATGTTCATGATAGCTAGTAAGTGTTTTCTTTATATTATAGTGATTTAATAGTTTTATTGTATGTCTTGTATCCTCTGCAGCAATAATATCAACTTCTTTTAATGTGTTTAGTGTTCTTATTGTTATATCATCTAGATTTCCTATAGGAGTGGGACATATATATAATTTACCTTGACTCATGATTTTCACCCTTTTCCATTCCATATATATCAAAAATTTCATCTGTATATGTATTATTATCATTATACACATATAATGGCTTATTAAACTTTAATTCTGGTTTTGCTGCCTTTATTCCCTTTATTAAAACCATATTGGGCTTACTATCAGCCCTAGGATGAACAAACCTTATGGATTTTGGCTCTATTTTATATTTTCTTAAGCTGCAAAATATATCGACTATTCTGTGGGGTCTATGAACCATAAATAGCCTCCCATTATGTTTAAGAAGTCTACTGGATATCCTTATTATATCATCAATTGTACATTTTATCTCATGTCTTGATATAGCTTTTTTATCCTCTGGATTTATTATACCAGAATCCTTTAACATATAGGGGGGATTTGTTGTTACCACATCAATTTTATTGACCCCTAATCTTTCAGGTGCTTCTTTTAAGTCCATATTTATTATTTCAATATCCTTTTCTAAATCATTCATCTTTACACTTCTCTTTGCCATTTCTGCCACTTCTTTTTGTATTTCTATGCCATATATCTTCTTTACTTTATACTTAGCCCAAACAAGAAGGGGAATAATGCCTGTTCCAGTCCCTAAGTCAACTACTGTTGAATTCTTTTTTATATCACAGTAGTTTGATAATAATACAGCATCCATACCAAAACAAAACCCATTAGTATCCTGTATTATCTTAAGTCCTTCCCGCTGCAAATCATCTATACGTTCATTTTCCTTTAAGTCTATTTTAGTCAAAACTTTACTCCTTTCCCTTTTGTTTAAAGAATAGAGAATAGAGAATAAATAATAGATATGGTGCAAAGTGGCCATAGGCCACTTTGTTTCTATTATAGTTTCCTAGGTCGGGGGATTACGAATCCCCCAATAACTGGTTTTTTCTTACATAGTGAAATTTATAGCTTTCAATTCATTAGAAGGTTTACTTATTTATTCTTTATTATTTATTCTTTATTATTTATTATTTATTCTTTATTATTTATCCTCTATATATTATTATACCATGCCTTTTATTTAGATAATAAAGAATAGAGAATAAATAATAGATATGGTACAAAGTGGCCATAGGCCACTTTGTTTCTATTATAGTTTCTTGGGTTGGGGGATTACGAATCCCCCAACAACTAGTTTTTTCTTACATAGTGAAATTTGTAGCTTTGAATTCATTAGAAGGTTTACTTATTTATTATTTGCATTTTAAAAAAAGACCCTCACAGGGTCTTTTTTATGTATTATAACTAGTCTTGTACTGGAGCATCTACTGGGCATACGTTTGCGCACGCACCACATTCAATACATCCTTCAGCTTCTATAACATATTTATCATCTCCAGCGCTTATAACGTCAACTGGACATTCTGGTTCACAAGCTCCACAGCTTATGCAAGAGTCTAAAATTTTATAAGCCATTATGTTCACCTCCTTGTAGGTTATATATTATACCTTTTTATTTTAACATTTATTATTGTTATATAAAAGTACTTTTATTATTTTTTAAATTTATTTCATATTAATCTCATCTAGTACAAATGGTACTATTTCCTCGGAATCATCATCAGCCTTTACTTTTACCTTTACCATTTCAAGCAGTGTACTGGTGTCTGTTACGATTCCCTTACCTCTAGGGGTATTGACAACTGACCCTACCTCTGGCATTTTATCTATAATGTCTTCATACATTTCATGTTCATATTTCAGACAGCACATAAGCCTTCCACATATCCCAGATATTTTTGTGGGATTTAATGATAAGTCTTGTTCCTTAGCCATCTTTATTGATACCGGTTCAAACTCCCCTAAAAATGTACAGCAACACAAGCTTCTACCACAGGGACCAAGACCACCTATCATTTTGGCCTCATCTCTGACTCCTATTTGTCTTAGTTCTATCCTTGTTCTAAATATTGATGCCAAGTCCTTTACAAGTTCCCTAAAGTCAACCCTACCGTCTGCAGTAAAGTAAAATATAATTTTGTTATTATCAAATGTATACTCAACATCTATTAGTTTCATATGAAGACCATGGGCTTCAATTTTTTCAAGACATTTATTAAAAGCATCACTTTCCCTTTCTTTGTTTTCCCTATGATGGGCAATATCTTCTTCTGTTGCTATCCTTATGACCTTTTTCAGTGGAGAAACTATTTCATCCTCGGGCACTTCTTTAGGTCCCACAACAACATTTCCAAACTCTACACCTCTGGCTGTTTCAACTACCACATTATCATCTAGTTTTATATTTATATCATCGGGATCAAAGTAATATATTTTCCCGGCTTTCTTAAATCTCACTCCTACTACTGTAACCATCTTTAGCCCTCCTGTATTTTTAGAAGCATAATTTCAATAGCTAAATTGAAATTTACCTTTGAAGCTATATTATTTTTAGTTTCTTTCACAGTTTCTATTATATCATGTATTTTCATTTTTGATAATTTATTGGATTGATTATTTAATATATCTAGTTTATCCCTATTTATTATAAATTTATTGTGGTCTAATTCTTTAACAAATAGTATATCCCTAAACCAGATAAGTATCATATCTAGTATATCATCTATATTTTCCTTATTCTCTTCAAAAAATTTTGATAAGCTAAAGATTTTTGATTTATCACCCTTTAGGGTATCTTCTATGGTATTTATTAATTCTTCTCTTATATCATTAAACTCCTGGGATACACTTAAGTCTATAGCTTTTCCTATTATTCCATTGGAAAAAGATGTTATTATTTTTGCCCTATTATCGTCTATACCGTACTTGTTTATAAGCCTATCCATAATTATACTGGAGTCAATCCTTGTAAATTTCAATATTTGACATCGGGATATTATGGTAGGTAAAAGGCTGTGACTATTTGTTACAGTCATTAAAATCGTAGCATATTTAGGAGGTTCTTCTAGGGTTTTTAAGAAACTATTTTGAGCAAATGTGGTCATGGTATCTATATTTTCTAATATGTATATTTTCTTGTCTCCTTCATAGGGCTTAATATTTATAGTTCTTTGTAGCTCCTCTATTTTTTCCTTTTTAAATGTTTTCCCATCGGAGGAGTAAACATATACATCTGGGTGATTATTAGAATCAAATTTAATACAGGATTTACATTCATTACACGGGGCCGTCCCCTTTTCATCACAAAGAAGGGTCTTTGCAAAGGCTTTAGCCACCATTGTTTTACCTATGGATTTAGGTCCCTCTAAAAGGTAACTATGGGATACATTATTTCTTTTTATTGTTCCTTGTAAGCTTTTTATTATTTTATCATGTCCTACAATATCATTAAAATCCATAAACACCCTCCACTATTTTAATATTAAACCTTTTCAAAATTCTCCACATCAACAACAAATATTGTTGCTCCCCCAACCTGTACCTCGACTGTATAGGGATTATATACCCCGGATGCCCAAGTTGTAGGGGCTGGAGATGTTGTAACTTTTTTTCTAGATTTACAGGTCTTTCTTATTATATCTATAACATCATCTACCTTTTCTTTTTCTACACCTACTATTATAGTTGTATTTCCTGATTTCAAAAACCCTCCTGTTGATGCTAGTTTAGTTACTCCAAAGTTATTTTCCATAAGTTCATCTACAAGTTTTCCTGAGTCTTCATCTTGTACGATGGCTATAACTAACTTCATACGTAGCCCTCCTTTTAAATCTGTTCATATCTTTCAACATCTAATGTAAATACCGTTGCTCCCCCTACCTTTATTTCCATTGGATAGGGTACATATGTATCCCCTGTTAATGTCATTGAAGATAGTGTAGTTGTTACCTTTCTTACTCTACATATCTTTTCTATTATCTCATATACCTTTTCTACCCTTTCCTTTTCCACACCTATAAGTAATGTTGTATTTCCCGACTTTAAAAATCCCCCTGTTGATGCAAGTCTTGTTATGCTAAACTTGTTTTCAGTCAACTTATCCGTTAATTCGGAAACATCATCATCCTGGACGATAGCTATAATAAGTTTCAAGATTTCCCCTCCCCTCGAGTTTAGTTAATAATTGAGAATTGACAATTGAGAGTTGACAGTTTAAGGTGATTTTACTCACTTTGTTCGTAAAATATTATATTGAAATGGACTTTAGCCCATTTGTACTTTAATTGTCCACTGTCAATTGTCAATTCTCCCCTATAATAAAAGGTCTATCTTATTCTTTACCTGCTGAAATACTTCTTCTATGTCCTTTGTTGCATCTATTATTTTTATCCTTTGTGGATATTTTTTAGATAGTTCTATATATCCATCATAAACCTCATTATGGAAGTCTATGCTCTCCATCTCTAGCCTATCCTTCTTACCCCTTCTTGCCATTCTCTTAAAGGCATCCTCTGGCTTTATGTCAAAGAATAATGTTAAGTCTGGTTCTATATTTTGGGTAGCAAAATCGTTTATATTTTTCACTTTATCTATACCTATATTTCTAGCTATGCCTTGATATACTAGGCTAGAGTCCACAAATCTTTCTGATATTACTATTTTACCCTTTTTAAGGGCTGGTAAAATTTTTTCTTCAACATGCTGTGCTCTAGATGCAGCATATAAAAGGGCTTCTGTAACAGGGGACATGTTGGTATTCTTTGTATCTAATACCACATTCCGTATAATTTCGCTTAATTCTGTCCCCCCTGGTTCCCTTGTTATAACTATATTATAGCCCTTTTCCTTCAAATAATTTGTCAAAAGTTTTGTTATTGTACTTTTCCCAGATCCATCAGGACCTTCCATTGTTATAAATATGCCCTCCACTTATATCAATTCCTCTCTATTTAATTATTTCAATCATTTCTTCACCATAATCTGAAAATCCAAGTATGGATACCTTATTATCTATTAATGTTCTTATATAGTTTATGATTTCCTCAGTTATTAATTCCCCAGGACTTAGTAGGGGTATCCCAGGGGGGTAGGGTATTATGAAGCTTCCAGATACTTTTCCTTTACTTTCATTTAAGGCCATATTTCTTTTATCACTATAAAAGGCATTATATATAGGCATTTTAATATTAGGTTTTATATTTTTTATATTAATATCTAGTATTTCCTCTTCTATATATTTATTATTATTTATATCCTCTAATGCATATATAAGCTTCTCTATGTCTTCTTTATCATCTAATAGTGTCATTAGAGCTAGTCCATAATAATAATCTGACATTTCAAGTTGAATATTATGTTTAGCCCTAAGTATTCTTTCAATTACACTTCCTTTAATACCCTTTATATTAATAAGAAATTTAGTCGTATCAAAGTCATAATTTTTTTTATTTATATATTCCCTACCCACTATGTTTATACCATCTATATTATTTAAATAAGTACTTGCCTCTTTTATATAATCTAATAAGTCATTTAGTTTGCCCGCCCCATATTCATCCATATATCCAATGGCTAAATCAATAGATGCCATTAATAGATATGATGGGCTTGTACTTTGATGGATTGCTAACATTTTCTTTAGTCTACTTATATCTATTCTATCGGTTACCACATGAATCATGGAACTTTGGGTAAAGGCTGGTAATGTTTTATGGGTACTTTGTACTACTATATCTGCCCCTGCCTCTATGGAGGATTTAGGAAGTTTTTGGTTAAATATCAAATGACTACCATGGGCCTCATCTACTATTAATACTCTATTGTGTTTATGGACCACATTAACAATGCTATCTATATCGCTACAAACACCATAGTATGACGGATAGGTTATAACAACAGCTTTTATATCCTTATCTTCTTTTAATTTTTCCTCTATGACATTTGGATTTAACCCTAGCTCTATATTTTTTTCACTATCATAATCTGGATATATATACTCAGCTTCAAGTTGTCCCAATATCACTGCGTTATATACAGATTTGTGACAATTTCTCTGGATAAGTATTTTTTCCTTTGGGTATAGAACTGAATTTATTGCACTATATATCCCTGCAGTTGTACCATTTACACTATAAAAGGTCTTCTTAGTTTTAAATATTCTAGATGCTAAATTTTGGCTTTTAAGTATTATGGACCTGGGATTATGTAAATTATCGGTTCCCCTAACTTCAGTAACATCAATACTGGGAATCATATCATAAAGTTCTGATAATACCTTTTTTCCCTTATGCCCAGGCATATGAAATCTTATATTATTTTCATTTATATATTTTTTTAGTCCATTTATTAGTGGAGTATTCATAAAAAAACCTCCTACATTTTATTTATTCTATATTGAGCTTAATATCTCCTGCTAAGTGAAACAAAGGCGACTTTGTCGCTTCTTTGTTTTGTGTAGGGGGCAAAGAGCAGGGAGTTGTTGATTCCATAGTATGGGTAACACTTAATATATCCCATTGTAGGGCTTCAATATATTGAAGCCTTAGGTCTTCTTCTAGAAGACCTACTATGTCAAAGAATATATTTTCAATAAGCTGTGGGGTTACGAATCCCCCAGCAACTAAGTTGTATTATTTAACTAGTATATATGGCTTTAAAATCGTCCTGAATATATTTAGAACCCACATAAAAAAGATATAGGTTTCATTCCTATACCTTTTCCCCTTTTACCATAATATAATCTATCCAAGCATTTGTTATAATAGATTTATAATACTCATATTTTATATCGTCCATATCCGTCTTACCTATTTCCTCTAAACAATCTAGGCAAATATGTATACCAAATATTCCCATACTTTTTTTATTTTCACCACAAACTTTGCATCTGTTATTAGCCACTTAACCATCCCCTTTCTACCATTGTGTCTATAATTATTGCCTTATACTATATTATTATTCATATTGCATGACCAATGTTCCTAAGGGGATGGTCCTTTTTTAGCCTTCTATTTTTCTCCTTTTCTTTAACATATCAATGAATTTATCACTGGGTTTAAAAATGAATCTAATCTGTTTTCCCTCTCTATTAAACTCTCCTACATAAAAGTTATTATAATCTTTATCACATACAAATTTATAGGTATAATCTATGTTGCTATCTTCTTTCATTTCACCATAGGGAATAAGTTTCTCTATATCCTCTATATCTATCATTAACGATACTTTTGATTTCTTTCCTATGGACTTTTCAAATATTAAAGTATCATCTGCTATTTTATATGTGTAATATTCTATAAATTTAGTTACTATAAATGAACAAGCTGCAACAGATATTAACAATATAGCTATACTTACTATTCCTGCATATTTTTCTCCTAAAAAGTTTGTAAGACTTATTAAATAGTTTATTATAAACACTGCTATTATTACTAAAACAATAATTTGCCAAAAGGGTCTTTGCTTCCTTGCAACACTCTCCTTTAAAATAGGTTTCATAATAATCTTTCCTTTCTATATTTCTTTGGCAATTTTATAAACTGCCTTAGACACAGCCTTAGTTACTTTCCCATCAAAGGGGTCAGGTATAATATAATCTTCTTTTAAATCACCATTATCTATTACCTCTGCTATGGCTTTGGCAGCGGCTATTTTCATGTCATTATTTATCTCTTTACTACCAGCATCTAGCACTCCTCTAAATATTCCTGGAAAAGCCAGTACATTATTTATCTGATTTGGAAAATCAGATCTCCCTGTGGCTATTATTTTAGCACCGGCTTCCTTAGCTAAATTAGGCATTATTTCAGGAATAGGGTTTGCTAAGGCAAATATTATTGGGTCATCTGACATACTATTTATCATATCTTTAGTCAATACATCTGGTGCCGAAACCCCTATAAATACATCCTTATTTTTTATAACTTCAGTTAAACTACCCTTTTCATTCTGTGAATTTGTGATATTTAACATATCCTTTTTTATCCAATTTAGATCGTTTCTAGTTCTATCTATGGCTCCTTTACTATCACATAATATTATGTTCTTTATTCCAATATTATGTAATAACTTTGTTATGGCTATCCCAGCAGCTCCTGCTCCATTTACTACAATTTCTAAATCTTTTATCTCTTTATTTAATAGTCTCATACTATTTATAAGTCCTGCAAGTACTACAATAGCCGTACCATGTTGGTCATCATGAAATACCGGTATATCCAATTCTTCCTTTAGTCTCTCTTCTATTTTAAAACATCTTGGAGCCGAAATGTCCTCTAAATTTATACCACCAAAGGAAGATTTAATTAATTTTACCGTATTTATTATTGTATCTATATCATTTGAATCTACACATATGGGAAAAGCATCAACATCTGCAAACTCTTTAAATAATATTGATTTTCCTTCCATAACAGGCAATGATGCATCGGGACCTATATCCCCTAGACCTAATACTGCACTACCATCTGTAACAACCGCCACCATATTTCCCTTTGATGTATACTTATAAATATTCCTACTTTCTTTTTCTATTGCCCTACAGGGTTCTGCAACCCCTGGAGTATATGCTATGGATAAACTATCTTTATCCTTAACTTTCACCTTAGAGTTAACCGATATTTTCCCCCTATATTTTTCATGCATAAGTAGTGCCTTCTCTTTTGTATCCATTTAAACCACCCCTATTTTCTATATTTCTCATTTTCTATATTATATAGGTTATTCCCATTACAATCAATTACAACTATAGCCGGAAATTCCTCAACATATATCTCTCTTATAGCCTCTGTGCCTAAATCTTCATAGGCTATTATTTTTGATTTTTTTATACAATTTGATATTAATGCCCCGGCTCCTCCTATTGCTCCAAAATATACTCCATTATTATCCTTCATAGATGATATAACCTCTTCACTTCTTTGTCCCTTTCCTATCATTCCCTTAAGGCCCATATCAAGAAGGGCTGGGGTATAGTCATCCATTCTATAACTTGTTGTTGGACCGGCTGATCCTATAACTTGACCTGGTTTAGGTGGACAAGGTCCCACATAATATATAATTTGATTTTCTATATCAAATGGTGGCTTTTCCCCCTTCCTAATTGAGTCAACCAGCCTTTTATGGGCCCCATCTCTTCCTGTATATATTTTTCCTGTTATATATACCCTATCTCCAGCCTTAAGCCCCTTTACCTTTTCATTGGTTAGTGGAGTTTTTATCTTTATTTCCTTCATATTATCACAACCTTTCAGTTAGATCTCTATACTCATATGTCTAGCAACATGACAATTTAAGTTTACAGCCACTGGAAGTCCAGCTATATGGGTAGGATAGGTTTCTATATTTACAGATAGAGCCGTTGTATTACCCCCTAACCCTTGAGGTCCTATTCCAAGATTGTTTATTTTATCTAAAAGTTCTATTTCTAAATCCCTAATATGCTCCTTATCACTGTGACTATTAAGATCCCTTAAAAGGGCCCTCTTAGCTATTAAACATGCCTTTTCCATGGTTCCTCCTATTCCAACTCCAACAACTATTGGTGGGCATGGATTGGGCCCTGCCTTTTTAACCGTATCTATTACAAATTCTTTTATGCCTTCTATTCCATCGGATGGCTTTAACATCTTAAGAGCCCCCATATTTTCACTTCCAAAGCCTTTAGGGGCAAAATGTATATTTATTTTATCCCCCTTTACAATATCATAATGTATTATTCCCGGAGTATTATCATTTGTATTTTCCCTGATTATAGGGTCTTTTACCACTGATTTCCTTAAGTATCCTTCCCCATACCCTAGTCTTATTCCTTCATTTACCCCATCAGTAATATTACCACCCTCTATATAGACATCTTCCCCTATATCTATAAAAAACACTGCCATGCCAGTATCCTGACATATGGGTACCCTATCTGTACTAGCTATTTTTTCATTTATGATTAATTTATCTAATATATCCTTTCCAATTGGAGATGTTTCTTTATTTTTAGACTCTTTTATTTTATTAATAACATCATTGCTTAACTTATAATTTGCATTTATACACATCTCTTTAACTCTATTGGTTATTTCTTTAACATTGACTCTTCTCATAAAAATTACCTCCTTCTGGGGTTTTTATGGGTTTATTATATCACAAACATATAGTGGAAAGTGGAGAAGGGAGAGAGGAGAGATAAAATAAGTGTAGGACTCAATATATTGAGTCCTACACTTATTTTATCATTCTTATATTTGATTTTCTTTTTATGTTATAACTGTTATTTCTTTTTCTTATGGACTTTTTGGATGTTTTAGAATTAGATATTATATCGGCAATTATAAAAAGTTGAAATAAAAAGATAGGAATTAGTAAGATTATTAATAATAGCATTTTCATCCAATCATCTCCCATTTAAATTTACAGAACTTTTAGTAATATTGTTTATTTTTACCTTTTTTATATTATAACATATTCTTCTTATATTTTATATAGGAGTCTAGTATTGATTTTAATCAGGGAATAAATAATAAAGAATAGAGAATAGATTAGAAATGTATTATGCTCAAACCCTATATTACTCATAATTTTTTATATAAAAATAAAGGATGAATCCATATGGATTCATCCTTTATTCTTCTTCTGTTTTTTCATCTTCCCCTACTAGCTTAGGTTCTTCTTTCACTTGTATAAAGTCATCATTTGGTTCATCTTCATCTAGAAACTCTTCTTTAAATGTTGAAAGGGTTGCTATTATTTCTTCGGTATCACTTAATATTGAAATCTCATCTCCAAATTCTACATCTGATATTCTTAATGAATTTCCTAGGGTTAGATTAGATACATCAACAGATATAGACTTTGGAACATCATTTGGATAACATTCGATATTAATTTTTTCAAGTTGTTGTTGCAGTATCCCATTGTCTTTTATAAGTTTTTTACCACTTATGGTTATAGGTACCTGGGTATGTATTTTTTCAGATACATTTACCTGTTGTAAATCAATATGTATTATCTCATCGCTTATAACATCCCTTTGTACTTCCTTTATCATAGCTGGATAATCAGTTCCATTTATTGACACACTTATAACAGCATTTTCTCCAAATTCCCTTATTAGCTTATTTAATTGATTGCTATCAATTTCTAGGGGATAATTTGTAAAGTGGTGACCATATATTATCCCTGGAACATTACCCCTTCTTCTTGTTCTATGACTTGCATTGGTTCCAGTTTCATTTCTTAAACCACAGCTTAAAAGATTGTTCAAAAAACATCCCTCCCGTCTTTCTTCATTAGTATGTCCAAAGTTATTTTTTTTAAACGGGAGGAGGAAATTTTTAAGTTGGGGGATTACGAATCCCCCAACAACTTAAATAATAAATACCACAACAATTTAAATAATAAATACCACAACAATTTAAACGATGAATTTACTTCAACTTAAATAATGAATTCCTAAATATTTAAAAATTATAAATACTTTAAACTCAAAAATAGGGCTTGGATACATCCAAGCCCTAATCTCTCAACTTTCCTCTATTCCAAAATGCTTTTATCACTTTCATATATTGGTTCATCAGTATCTTCGCTTATTTCATCGCTGGTGGTTGATGTAAGGGATACAACAACCTCTGATAATTCATTTAACACATCTATATTTTCATCATTCAATACATCCATATCTTCTACCAATAATGCCTCCCCATATTTAAGATTAGAAACATCTAACTCAAAAGATTGGGGTATATACTTAGGTAAACATTGAATATCAAGTTCCATTAATTGTTGTTGTAATATTGTTTTTGAACTCTTTACCTTTTCTTTTCCCGCTAAGTAAATAGGAACCTGTATTTTAATCTTTTCGTTATCGGATAATTGCTGAAAATCTATATGTAGTAAATTATCCTTTATTGTGTGTCTTTGTATATCCTTAATTATTACAGGAACTACCTCTCCGTCTAGTTCCATATTAACGGTACCCCTTTGTCCATATTTATTTAATAACTTTTCCATCATGGATTCATCAATCTTTATTGACTTTGTCTCTTTATTATGTCCATACACTACAGCTGGGATAAATCCTTCTTTTCTTAATTTATTGGAAGCTGATTTTCCACCACTATTTCTTAACTGAACCTTTAATTTTGATATTGGCATAAAAATTCCCCCTTTTTGTATTTTATTCCTTATATATATTAAAGCAGAAAATTTAGAATATTTCAAATAAAAATAAATCCAATATTTAGTTTTGGACTTATTTTTTATATACCATTATTTAACTTTATTAAACATCCTAATTTTTATAACAGTTTTTTAATGATTAAGTTAAATTTAAAATATACTTAAGGGCAATCAATAAAATAATTCCTGGTACTCCTAAAAAACCTGCTATTAGTGCCGTCACAGGGTTAATGCCAATAAAAAATCCAAAAAACCCTCCAAAAAAATTAATTACAAATAAAACTACTCCTCCTATTAATCCATTTATTAATAATTTAAAAATCCACTTTAATGGTATAACCAATAGCCATCCTACAAGATATAACATTATGAGCCCAACCATATATGCAATTATTACACTGGCACTTATATCTACACCCATATAACCACCCCTATATATACATGTCTATATACTAAATATATAGAGATATGAAAAAAATATTACACATGAATGCCTTTTTTTCTTGCTTCCTTTAATAAATAACTATATCTTTTCTTAGTGGCCTCTAGCTTAAAAACTGCATAATCTATAAGGTCAGATTCCGTAACATTATTAAAGTAATCCTCTGCATCCTGCCAATCTTCATGGGCTCTATTTAGCATATAAAGTAAGTCCTTATCATCATCCTTCTGTTCATTTATATTGTTCCGTGAAAAAAAACTTTTAAATTTATTGTTTAGAGTTTCATATAAAGTATTGTTCTCCATAAATATACCCCCAAAATATTATTCTATTTGAGAGTATTGCCATTTTTTAGATATTTATACTAGAAAGTCTTTTCCTTAATAACTTGTCTATGATATAATGGCATATATCAACTATATATACATTAAAGAGGTGGTCATTATTAAAAATAAAATATTAAAGGAAGTTATAGATTGGACTAAATCAATATTATTTGCTTTAGTTATAGCATTATTTATTAATGTATTTTTTATAGAGTCAAGTAGGGTTGACGGTGCATCGATGCTACCTAATTTAGAACATGGAGATAGAATCTTGGCTATTAAAAATAATACTTTATTTAATTTAGATTTCGATTATGGAGATATAGTTATTGTTGACGGAGATGTTAATCATATTAGGACCCTTAAGGATGAGTTTAGGGATAGTTCTATAGTTAGTATGCTTACAGGTAATGTTAATGAAGATATCTGGGTTAAAAGGGTAATAGGCAAGCCTGGAGATACATTAGAGATAAAAAATCATAAACTTTATAGAAATGGTAGTTTAGTAAAGGAAGACTATATAAGGGAAGAAATGACCCAATTAAATGAGACCTTTAAGGTTCCCAAAGACCATATTTTTGTAATGGGGGATAATAGAAACCATAGTGGCGATAGCAGAATGGTGGGTCCCATTCCAATGGGGAATGTTAGGGCTAAGGGGTTATTTAGATTTTTTCCATTTAATAAAATAGGAACGTTGTAAAAAGGGCCACGGGGCCCTTTTTTATCCTTTCAATTTATTTATTATTCTTCAAGTTCCAGTTGGCTCTCTTCATTAAAAAAAGTCTTATACCCTAGGTTAACAAATAGGATTACAGTTAAAGCAACACTCCCTAATATACCTAACATAATGGCAATCTGGTATTCAATAGCAGTCACAGGGGATATCCCTGATAAGATCTGTCCTGTCATCATTCCCGGTAAGAATACAATTCCCATTCCCACCATGGAGTTTATAGTTGGTAAAATAGCTGAATCAAATGCATTATCAACAATTTCTTTAGATGCCATCTTTGGGGTGGCTCCAAGCATTAATGCTGATTCAACAAGATTCTTTTTACTATGGATTCCATCTATTAACCTAGTTACACCTAGTGAAATACCTGTCATTGAATTACCAATTAACATTCCAGCTATAGGAATAAAGTACCTTGGGTCATACCAAGGGGATATATTGATAACTACAAATAAGAAAAATAATAAACTGGATAGGGTCCCCAATATCATTGAAATTGCGATTATTTTCTTTATTTTATTCGATAGTTTAGTTTTAGTTCTCTTATAGATATTGTGGATTGCAAATGCTTCCATAATAATGATTATTACGATTGTTATTAAAGGACTTATATTGTCAAATACATAAACAAGTATATATCCTGTTAAAATCAGTTGTAATGTCATCCTTATAGTAGAAATTACTATTTCCTTCTCCCTTGATATCCCCCTAATCTTAACCATTATAAGTACTAATATCACAAAAACATAGGCGGCAATCATTTGAAATATACTAAGATCTATTATGTTATTGATTTCCATACTCCCCCTCCTTCACTACCTTGCCGTCCTTTACTTTAATAATCTTATTAGCAAATTCCTTGGCAATTTTTTTAGAGTGGGTTACCATAATTAAGGTTTTATGATTTCTCCTTGTATGATCTACTAGCTTCTTTATTATCATCTGTTCTGTCTCTTCATCTAGAGCAGAAGAAGGCTCATCTAATAAATAAACCTCCGGTTCTAATAACATAATTCTACCAAGGGCTAGCCTTTGCTTTTCTCCCCCAGATAGTTTCCCAGCATCCTCTTCTAGTTCTTTATTTAACTTTACAGTTTTTAATATACTAGATAACTCTTTATCTGATACAAACGTCTTTTCACTAAATTTTAATCCTATAAGTAAATTTTCTTTTACACTGCCACTAAATATAGCTGGAGTTTGTGGAAGCATGATAACTTCTCTCCTAAGTTTAATAGGGTCAATTGCTTCTAAGGATTTCTCTTTGTAGGTAATCTCTCCCCTATTTGGACTGATTAATTTATTCAATAACCTTAACAATGTTGTTTTTCCGCTACCACTTTCTCCAACAATACAAGTAATATTATGTTTTGGAATATGGAGGTTGTCTATATCTAGAATATCTTTATACTTTACTTCCTTTAGTTTATACACTGAATCCCTCTCCTTTCTCTAATTTTCCTTCTAACCCTCCTCTGTATTAGCAAAGTTAGCAATAAAATTATTAAGGTTGTTCCTGCTGTTCCAATTATATTTATAATTTTTTGTATCTTAACACTATTTTTAAATACTCTTTTTATAATACTATTTCTCCTTTTCAAATACTAATTACCTATTTAATCTCTAATATAGTTCGTTCAAGTGGACTTTCATCATTATGTATTGTTATATCTGGAATAGTTCCATTGGCTTCATTTCCAGTTCCATCATTATTTAGTCCATAGAACATACTAAACCTAATAATAAGCCCGCTATTAGGAAGTGGAAACAGTATTGGATCTGCCACACCGCCATCTCCACCTGTAGGTGTTCCAACTAAAGTGGCAAAGCCTGTATTCTTACAAAACATAACGAAATTTTCCGATGAAGAATATACCTTAGGACTAGTTAGTACCCATACTTTCCCATTAAATCCATTTGATTTTTTAGATGGGTGTATAGTTTCTTCATCTATAACATAATGTGAAAAAAGTGATAAATTTTCTTTGTTAAGACCATCGAACTCTGGCAATGTTGAAATTGGAAAAATTGAGTTTTCATCAAACCTCGCCTCTAAAAATGGAGTAGTGATGTCCCTTTGTCTTATTAAATAGTATCGTTTAGATGTCTTTTTTTCTGATAAGTTTGGTGATACTATTAATTCTTGCCAATACTTATCACTTCCCCCACTGTTATCTGTAATATCAATAATTAAGTTAGGGTATTCCCTAATCTTTTCAAAGAATTTTTCTAGTTTTAAACGGTCGGTTTCTATATTATCAAATCTAAATGTCTTTACTTTAATATAGGCGATATTTTTATCATCAATTATATCAAACTCTAAGTTTTCTCCATTAACTTGCCCTTTATTTCCACTATTCAATTTTTGTTCTTTATATTCTTCTTTCAATCCCTTTGTGCTTCTAAAACCCTTGTGACTACTATCTAATAGTGAGTAAGTATGTTTGCTTATGGGATTATATAAAGCCTCATACCAAGGTTTCATTTCATTCACTTCTTCATCATCTAGTTCAGTTTTTGATAGAGTAAAGGTATTGTCATAAAAATTATACATATGCCCATCAAGTGCAAGTAAATGACCATAACCTTTAAATTCTTTTAAAAAGTATTGAACTTCTTTCATAAATTCAATATCTGTATTTGATTTTTTTATCTCTCTCTTATATTCTTCATAAACAGCATCCTTATCAATGCCACTTTCTGAAACCTCATTCCAAAAGGGATATGAACTATATAATTTATCCCAAAGGTATTCAAAATCTTCTATTTTTTCTTCATCAGTTAAACCAATGATTGTTTCATGATACTTGTTTAGTCTTGTAAAGGTTATTAATAGTATTGATGTTAAAACTATCAATATCATTATACTGCTTAGTATGATTTTTCTTTTTTTTACCATTTTTATCACCATATCCTTCGATAGTTTAATTTCACATATTTCCCTTTTTTATAAAAACTAATTTTTAAAACATGTCGTAATTCCCCATATTTTTTAATTCTATGTCATTCTAAGTATCCATACTGTTTCTTTATTTATTCTAATATCATACCCCATTTACCTTCTCGTAAAAACAAAAACATGCTCTTAAAGAATTCAAAATGTCTTTAAGAGCATGTTTTTGATAAAACTTTATTTTCAGTTATAAGACTTTCTTGCTATTTTTCCCTTTTTGATAGATCTAATTTATATCTCTCTTCTTCCTTCTAAAGCCTTAGAAAGGGTCACTTCATCTGCATATTCTAAATCTCCACCAACTGGAATACCATGGGCTATTCTTGTTATCTTTATTCCCATAGGTTTTAAAAGCTTTGATATATACATGGCAGTTGCTTCTCCTTCTATTGTTGGATTTGTAGCAATTATTACTTCCTTTATTTCTTCTTTATTTATCCTTTGTAATAATTCCTTTATTTTTATATCCTCTGGTCCTATATCATCCATAGGTGATATGCTTCCATGTAATACATGATAAAGTCCATTAAACTCCCTAGTTCTTTCCATTGCCACAATATCCCTAGGATCTTCCACAACACATATAACACTCTTATCCCGTTTTTTACTACTACATATTGGACAAGGATCCCTATCGGTTAGATTACTACATATGCTACAGTATTTTATATTTTTTTTAGCTTCCACAATTGATTTTGCAAGGCTATTTGCTTCTTCAGTGTTTAAGTCTAGTATATGGAAAGCTAATCTTTGGGCGGTCTTTTTCCCTATACCTGGTAGTTTGGCAAACTCTTCTATAAGCTTTGCAACTGGAACAGCAAAATATTCCATAAATATCCCTCCAGAGTAAAAAAGCGGCCAAAAAGCATGGCCGGCTTTTTCAATTTTAAATTAGTTGGGGGATTACGAATCCCCCAACAACCAATACGGGGAATGAATTCCCTTCTACGGTATTAAGGAATGAATTCCCTTCTACAGTATTAAGGAATGAATTCCCTTATTCCACATTAGGGGGAATGAGTTCCCTTATAGTTTATTGGGATTTATTCCTTTTATAGTAGCTTCGAATTCATTCGAAGGTTACCTTATACCTAGATTATCTTAGTTATTCATTAGAATAATCCTGGTATATTCATGCCTCCTGTTACTTTTCCCATTTCCTTTGAAACCATATCATCTGCTTTTCTTATGGCTTCATTAACTGCAGCAACTATTAGGTCCTCTAACATTTCAACATCATCTGGATCTACAACTTCTTCGTCTATTTTAACCTCTAATATTTCCTTTTTACCATTGGCTTTAACATTTATTGCACCGCCACCGGCAGTTACTTCAACTTCTCTTTCTTCCAGTTCTTTTTGCATCTTAGCCATTTTCTTTTGCATTTTTTGAACTTGCTTCATCATGCCTCCCATATTTCCCATTCCTCCTGGGAATCCTCCTTTTGCCATATACAACTCCTCCTTGTTATTTATATTTATATATTTTAAAGTTTATATATCACTCAACTTCAACTATATCATCACCAAATATGTTTTTGGCTTTTTCAACTAAATCTTCACGGCTATCATCTTCCTGTTGTTCCATAACAAATTTCACATAGACCTTTGCATCTAAATGTCTACTTACTACATCTTCTATATATTCTTTTTTATCCTTCTTCTCAATGGCATCTTTATGGAATCCAAATCCTTCATCATAGGATATAATTAGGGTATTATTTTTAAAGTCTAGCAATTTTCCTTCCCTTAATAATGCATGTATACTTATTCTACCCTTCTTTATTTTTCCTAAAATATCTGGCCAAGCTTTTTCTATTGCTTTAAATGATGCTTCGCCGGAAAAAGTGTGATTTTCTATGGCTTCTTCCTTTTTTTCTTCACTATTTATAGCTTCTTTTTTTACAATAGACTTTTTGTTTCCATTAGTTTTTTTCTTATTATTAATAGTTATATTTCCACTTTTAATTACATTTTCTAATTTATTTATTCTTTCTAATAGCCCCTCTATAGTTAACTCATTATTATTATCACATAATTTTATTATACTGATTTCTAAAACTATCCTTGGTTGGGATGACCATTTACTTTCATTTTCTGCCTCAGATAAAATATTTATACATTTAGTAATGGTTGATAGGTTGGTATTTTTCCCTTGATTTTTTAATCTATCTATAAACTCATCTGTACCATCTATTATGTGATTAACATTTTTAGAGGATTTTACTATCATCAAGTCTCTAAAATGAACTATTAAATCCTTTATAAACTGATTTATATCCTTTCCTTTATTAACTATATCCTCCACAGCCTTAAGGGCATTATCTAGATCCTTATTTAATATATTATCACATAGATCAAAGATTAACTGATTATTAACTATACCTAGCACTGTTAATACATAATCATATGTTAGGCTTTCATCTGTAAATGATATACATTGATCTAATATGCTTAAGGCATCCCTCATGGCTCCATCGGCATTTCTAGCGATTAGATTAAGGGCTTTTATATCTGCACTAACACCTAATTTATCACATATATCCTGCATATTTTCTATTATATATTCTGAACTTATTCTATGAAAGTCAAATCGTTGACATCTGGATCTAATAGTAGCAGGTAACTTTTGAGGTTCAGTTGTGGCTAATATAAATATTAAATGCTTTGGAGGTTCTTCTAATGTTTTTAATAGGGCATTAAATGCCCCTTTAGATAGCATATGAACCTCGTCTATTATATATACTTTATATCTTCCCTTTGAAGGGGGATATTTAACCTTCTCCCTTAATTCTCTAATATCATCTACACTATTATTTGAAGCTGCATCCATCTCTACTACGTCCATTATACTATTATCAAGTATCCCTTTACAAACTTCACAATCATTACAAGGATTCCCATCTTCATTATTTAGACAGTTTACAGCCCTTGAGAATAATTTAGCCGTGGATGTCTTTCCTGTACCCCTAGTTCCTGTAAATAAATATGCATGGGCTATATTGTCATTGATTATTTGATTTTTTAGAGTGGTTATAACGTGTTCTTGACCTAATAACTCTTCAAAATTTCTTGGTCTAAATCTTCTATATAAAGATTGATATGCCATAAAATCACCTACATTTTGTATAATATATTATTATATCAGAATATTAGAGGTTATACCAGAAGAAGGGACCATAGGTCCCTAATTTTAGATTTTTGTTGTTGCTATTTCTTTTATAGATTCTTTCTCTTCTTTAAATATCTTTATAACCACATCTACAACATCTGGATGAAACTGAGTCCCTTTATTATCCTGTAGCTCTTTTATTGCCACCTCAAAGTCCATAGCCTTTCTATAAGACCTACTTGATGTCATTGCATCAAAGGCATCGGCAACTCCAACTATACATGCCTCTATAGGGAGGGGCTCTATATTGTCTTCCTTGGGATATCCTTTCAGATCATATCTTTTATGGTGATACTTAATGGAATTCATTATTATGTTAGAAAATCCTGTGTTCTCTAATATATTACTTCCTATTGTAGGATGTTTTGTTATGATTTCATACTCTTGGTCTGTTAATGCACCGGGCTTACCAAGTATTGTATCACTTATTCCTATTTTCCCTATATCATGTAATATTCCTGCAAATTCTATTTCATCACAAAATTCATTGGAAAAACCCATATACCTAGATATTATTTTTGAATATTTAGATACCCTTAAAGAATGTCCCTCTGTATATTTGTCCTTTGCTTCAACGGCAGCAGCCAATGTCTTTATGGTCTTTATATAACCCTCTTTTAAGTCTTGATAAAGGTTTATATTGTCTATTACCATTGCCATTTGATTAGAAAGGGATAAGGTAATATTTAACTCACTTTTTTCCACTGGTTCCTTAGTTGCTATAAGCATTACCCCTAAAACTTCATTTCTATTTTTAATTGGGATTATATTTGCAAAATTAACTTTACTTTTTTTGCTAAAGAATCCTTTATTATATTTATTCATTTTCTTTTTATCTTTTTTATTAAGTACAACTATCTTACCCTTTCTTACAGCTTCTCCTATCACATCTTCGTCTATACCTATATTATCTTCGCTTACTATATTTGATAATTCTCCATAATGGGCTACTGGTTTAAGCTTGTTATTTTCCGTTAAAAGTCTAATGCTACATAATGGTATGTCTAGCATATTAACTATATCCCTAGTCATATTCTTAAGTAATGTCTCTAGGTCCATGGTGGAGTTTAGAGTTTTACTTATTTTATTAATTGTAGATAACTCATTATTTCTTCTTATTATTTCTTTTTCCATTATACTTCTATTTGTGACATCCCTTATAACACCCTGTATTGCAACCAATCTATTTGATTCATATATTCTATTTGTACTGATCTCTGTAATAATCTCTTTTCCCTTTTTATTGACACATATAAATGGATAGTTTTTTAAATCCTCTTCCTTTATTTGTTCTAATAAATCGTAATTTAAATCTCCACATTTTCTAATAATTTCATTAAAATTTTTCCCTATTAACTGGTTTTTGCAATATCCCATCATATCATTTATCTTATCATTTAAAAATTCGATATTAAAATTATTATCAATAACCCATACTATCTCATCCATATTCTCAATCAATGATCTATATCTACTTTCTGATTCGTTTAACTGGTCTGTTGTTGCTTCTAACTGTTCATATGATGCCTCTAATTCTATATTCATCTCCTGTAGACTACTATTATTTTCAATTAGCTCCTTAGTTTTATCCCTTATGGTGGCAGCCATAGTATTAAATCCTTCAGCTAACTGACCAAACTCATCATTGTTATTAAGATTAATCTTATAATTATAGTTTCCATCTTGTATTTCCCTAGTTCCCTCTATTAATTTATCAAGGGATCTGGAAAAAATTCTTGATACAATTATAGCTAATATCAGTGCTAATATTAATGTCAATACCAATGCTAGAGCTAGATATTTGTTGATCCTGTTTGTATTACCATAAAAATACTCTTTAGGTGTTATAGATGCCACTTTCCATCTAATAGATGAAATAGTACTATGTATAGATATATATCCTTTTCCAATTTCAAATTCTTTCTGTCCATAGTTTCTAAACTTTATATAGTCTAAGAAACTCTTTACTTTTTCATCATCTTCTTTGGCTAATATATCTTTTCCAATGACCTTATATATTTTTTCTGTTGGTCCCACTAGATATGTACTGGAATCTTTAAGTGTATTTATATTTTTTATAGTGTCCACTATAGTTTCTACCTTAAAATCTGCTCCCACTACCCCTTGAAAGTTACCAGTATTATCATATATAGGGGTAGACAAAGTTATTACCTTCTCATTAGTAATCATATCCCTATAGGGTTGAGTCCATATGGGGCCTCCTGCTAGTTTTGCATTTCTATACCAGGGTCTATTTTTAGTATCCACCTTGGGATCAAATCCCTTAATAGAAAAATAATCTGTTCCATCCTCTAAGGCTATATATAGATTTAAAAACTCTTTATTATTTAAAATTTGGGTATTTAAGTATTTTCTTAATCTATCTTTACTATTTTCACTTCCTATAATATCCTTTAAAAAGGAGTAATTATTAGAAGCAGTTTCCAATGTTTTTTCCTTATCTTGAAACCATATGTCTACTTTTTCCACTTCATGTTCTAATGATTTTGCTTTATCCCTAATTGTGTTTTTAACTATTTCATCTTCAACCTTTAAGTTTATGCCTAATGCTATAATAATGGTAGGTACCATGGCTATAACTACAAATATAGCGATTAGTTTTTTTCTGTAAGTATTAAATATCATATTAGCACCTGCCAATTCTGTGGATTTATAAACTTCTATTATTGTCTTATTATTCGACATAAATTTTATAATCCCTTTTTATTGTATAAAAATAAGACCACGAAATATTTCGTGGTCTTATTTTTAAGCCGTGCACCAATCTCGACTTACGGTTCCCAGCGTTACCTAAGCAGTTAGCTCAAATCAGGCACCCCCACGGCACACGAGAGAGTCCACTTACCGCTGCTTCCTTCCGGACCTGACGGGGTTCATGGGTTCCCGTTGCGCAGGACCCAATCGTCAGCGCCACTTACTTAGGGCAGACCTAAAAACTATAAGCCTCAATATGGTGTTCGACCCTGCTATAGCGGATTGCAGGTTACAAGGCACCGCTACCTCCCCGTCTAGCACGGCAAACTTACTATTGGCGGAGAGAGAGGGATTTGAACCCTCGAGACGGTGCAAAACCGCCTACCCGCTTTCCAGGCGAGCGCCTTCAGCCAGACTCAGCCATCTCTCCGTAAAATGTTTTTTATTTGTGTGTTACAAATATATATTATACAGAAATTATATCATTATGTCAACTATATTCCATTGGTAATTTTTGTAATAGTTTAATTTATTTGTTTTTCCCAACGGATATCTATTATATATGTTAAATGATATTTTGTCAAATTTGTTTTAATTGATAATTGACAATTGACAGTTGACAATTAAATGTGATTTTACTCACTTTGTTCGTAAAATACTATATACAAATCGGCTAAAGCCGATTTGTATATTAACTGTCCATTGTCCACTGTCAATTGTCAATTTTTTTAAACCTGCATACACAGATCTACTTATCCTTCTTAACGTATTCCATTATAGTCTTTATTATTTGGGTTACTATCGATATGTAAGTACTTACACCCTCTGTACTTTCCTTTACCGTGGAAACAGTCTTTTCAACGCTGTCTCCCACATTATTTACGGTTTTATTTACCTTTTTAACACTCCCCTTTACATCTCCTGTTATGTCCGTTACGTCGTCGATGATATAGGGTAAAAATTCATCTACATTTTTAGTTATATTGTCCACATTTTCAGAAATGTCCGGTAAACAATTCATAGTTTCTGTAAGGGATTCTTTGTTTTCTTCTATTATTTCATTTACATTCTTTAGTACACTAAATAATTTTTTTATCATCATTATTAAGTATATTCCTAAGACAACTGCCACGATGAATAGTATAATAAGGCCTAAATCCCCAAGAGTAATCGTAGTATCCATAATGCCCTCCTAGAGTTTTATTTGTTTTCTTCTTTTATATCTTCCTTTATTTCTTCTTTAGCTTCCTTTACATCTTTTTTTACCTTTTTTCTTTTTTGTTTTATGTCTTTAACAGATTTTTTGATATTATCTTTAAGTTCATTTTTCTTTTCATTTAAATTATCAATACCTTGCTTAGCACTATCCTTTGCCTCTCCAGCTTTATTCTTTATATCTTCTCTTGTTTCTTTACCTGCCTTAGGCGCAAATAAAACCCCAGCAGCGGCTCCTAGTATTGACCCTATAGCTGTGCCTGCAGCAACCTTTTTCGCCGTCTTCTTTTTTTGTTCCTTTTCTTTTTGTCTTTTCTTATCTTCAATCATATTTTTTATAAACATCCATAGACCTCCTTTATATTTTTAAATTTAACCTATTATATCATTATATTACTGTCTATTAAACATATATACCCCTATTTTATAATTTTTTAACAAATAATTTAAAACAAAGGTACCTTTGGCACTTCTTTGTTCAATGCAGAGATGAGGAGACAAAGGTCATTGACAATATCTTTTATATTTTGTATAATTACCGTAGAATATAATGGAAAAATGAATAGTATATATTTTAAGTATCAGGCCCGCTTGTTAAGAGTGTTATTCTTAACGGTGGGCCTTTTATACTCTAAAAGGAGGTTTTTTTATGAAAGCAAGTATAAAGACAACCTATAAGATTACATATGTATCCATATTGTCTTCTATAGCATTTTTAATAATGTTATTGGAATTTAATATACCTTTCTTCCCTCCATTCCTAAGACTTGATTTAAGTGAAGTTCCTGGGATTATAGGTGGTCTTATTATGGGACCTAAGATAGGTGTATTAATAGTATTTATTAAAAATCTAATACATCTTGTTATAAGTAAAAATTTTGGTATAGGAGAGCTGGCTAATTTTGTAATAGGGGGTTCCTTAGTTTTTTCCCTAACATATACATATTTAAAGACCAAAAAACCTATTATATCTATTTTATTTTCTATTATAATAATGGCTCTAACTTCAGTTTTAGTTAACCTATTTATTATTTTTCCTTTATATTCTAAGATTTTAGGTTTAACCGTGGATAAGATATTAGCTTTAGCATCAAAGTTTAATAGTAATGTAGATAATATAAAAACTTATTTTATCTACGTTATAGCACCCTTTAATCTAATAAAGGGCTTTATTGTAAGCTTAATATCTTTATCTATATATAAACGATTATAAAATTTAGGGGGTATTAAAAATGAAAAACATTTCACTTTATGATGAGATTTTTGATGAGGTTACAGGGGAGGTTAAAAGGTTAAAGAAAAATGAAAATGATAAGATACTAAATTCTTTAACCCTTAAGTATGAAACTGATATTCCAAATCTAGAAAGAATGTGTTACATAATGGAGACAACCCTTCTTAATAGGAAAAGGCCCGATGGAAAGATGTATGTAGGCTTTCAAAAGTTGTCTAGGGCAGAGGAGATATGGGATAGATTTTTAGATATTGCTGAAAATGTTGATAAAATATATGTTTTTGGAGAAAATGATAGAGCTTTAACTCCCCATAAAAATATAAAGTTTATACATTTACCTAAAAATCATAAGTTAATTAGGGAATGGTTTTTAGTTATTAACTCCAGTTTATATAAGTCAATGATGGTGGCTTATGATTTAGATGGATTTGGAGTAAAACCTGTTGAAAAGGATAGAAATTTTAAAGGCGCTAAGACTACCAAACCTGATCTTGTAAATAAATCTACTGAATTATTAGAAGCATTGGTTTAAACAAATGGAGGGCCTTGGGCCCTTCTTTGTTTGGTGCAAAGTGCAAAGTACAGAGCGGTCTGGACTAAATATAATTTAATCCTTCATATATAAATCCTTTCATTAATAAATATAGTAATAGTATTATAACTTCCCTAGGAGGAATACTATGAAAAAAATAATTAAGTTTATGATAATAATCTTATTTGTATATTTATTAATATCAAAATCCTATCTATATACTGCCACAATAAGTAGAGATACCCCTAATGATAATATAAAAGAATTAAAGTTAGAAAATAATAAACTGGAGAAAATATTTAATTATATGTTTCCAAGTGAAGATAAGGCCATATATGTAGATAAATTTAGAAATACAGATAGTTTTGCTGAAACCCCAATACCTAAAATTTTAAATGATGGAATAGAGATACCCTTTGATATTATATATTATAATCCCGAATATTTACGCCCTATATATGATTATAAGTGGAGGGATTTATTCTTTAGAAACTGGCTATATCTACCGCAAAAAATATCAGAGGCCAGACATAAACTTTTTATATTTCCCCAAGGGGCCAGTGGAAATTTTGATTTTACCGCTTCTTTAGGTTTCAATGAAAAGGTACATATAGACTTTTTAAATTATGCCAATTTATTAGTCTATGACTTTGATGTCCATAATGTAAAAAAAATAGATAATGAAATACTATTAATAGGTAAGCCTTCTAGAAATGAAGTCCAAGTTGTGGCAATCCATATAAATGATATATTATCAAAAGATAAAAGTACTGATGACTTTCTTTTTAGGTTAACCACAGAAGGGGGATACGAAATAGATTATCTATATAGTTCCTATGGTAACCCCCAATATGGTAAAAAAGAGATTACAAAACCAGATTCTATATCAATTCCCAATAAAGAAAATAATTTAGAACAACTAAAAGAAGAAAATAAAAAATTAAAAGAGAAATTATCTAAATATATCCCCATGGAAAATAAGAACCTATATGCAGATAAGTGTACTAATGGTGATAATAATATCCCCGATTTAGAATATATGCTAGATAAAGGAGAAAGTATCAATCTAACCTTTAATTATAGATCTAAAGACTATAATCGCCCACTATATCATCCATATTGGAAGAAAAACTATACCAAAGGAGTAGTCTTTTTACCTAAAAAAATTTGCGAAAACCTTTATAATATATTTAAAATTCCCAGTGATCCTAAAAAACAGGCTAAACTATTTAATAGCCTAGCTTTCTTTGAAAATTATAATGATATAGATGAAGATAAAATTGGTTTTCTCGTATATAACTTTAATATAGAAAAGGGAGTTGTATATGATAATAATATTATATTTTTAGGCACCCCATCAAGGACTGGGGCACAAATGGTTTCCTTTAGTAGAGAGATGTTAACTAGAAGTAGTTATAGTATTAGTTTATCGAGTCCTGATTTTAATGAAGTTGGGTTTATTGGTATTGAGTTTTAGAAAAACACTTTATTTTTCTTAGATAGGTTGACCCTCAGTTTTGGTCATCCTAGTATTATCAGAAGAATAGTTACAAATTGATTAGTCCTCTATGTATTGTCTGCATATCTAGCTACTCCATTATAAGAGCTAAAAGATGTTATGGTACCAATTTCAGCAAGAGTACCACTACTGATAATAGGCCCGATACCTGGTATAAAAATAAGAGAGTTATATTCAGTAGTATTGTTACCTTTAATGGTCTTTTTCAATAGCTTTATCGATTGTTTTTACTTCATTTTCTAAAGCTTTAATAATATTGAAGAAAGATACAACTGGTACATTTAAAGGTTCGTATAGTATTTTCTTTTAAAATTTTCCCTTGACATATTACCAAGTTGCTTTTTTTACATTTATGTTATAATGATCAAGTATATTTATAACTTTTTTAACGTAAAAAAGACTCGGATATATTCGAGTCTTAAAAGATTTAAAAAAACTTATTAAATATAACACAAGTTAAATTCTTTAGCATTTTGTTGATTTGTTTCTTAAATTATTTTTTAATAAAATTAAATTTAGAGGCTTTTCCGATAATAAAAAAGATACTTAAACAACATATCAAAACAACAAGATTCATAATAATTGAAACACCATAAAAACTATTTTCAATGAACTTTATTGCCTTTATAGGAAAAAATACTATTGGCACTATATTAACATATGTATTCATACCAGTTGTTCCATCCACTATTCCAATAACCCAGTTTACAGGTGTATGCTGATTTATATTAGAATAAAGAAGTTGGGCTTGAAAAGCTGTTAAAGAAACATATGTTACAACAAGCACTATAAGACCTATTATTTTATTGTTTAAATACTTTATTAACGATATTAAAGCTAATAATAAAGATAAAAAGCATAAAATTGAAATAAATTTACTTATTGTATAAAGAAAAGCTAATTTAATTGGGGAATTAACAGTATTTGGTTGTAAGAAAATCATATATCTAATAAACTCAATAAAAAAGTATCCCATCATATAACATGTAAATACCGCGGATTTCATTATAAGAACTTTATGTCTATTATTTGAAATCATGTGTAATAAGCAATCCTTTCCTAAATAAAAGAAAGAAAAACACTCGTATGTAACGAAAAGTACTATTGCTATCCAAGAAAGCATTTGCCAAAAAGAATATACTGTGTCTGTAATACCTACAATAGGTATTACGTTAAAATATTTACAAGTATCAAGGATAACTTCTATACCCAATAGAGCACCGAAAAACTTGCTATATTTAATAAATTCTGTTTTCCAAACTGTCATTTTAATTTCTCCTTAAAGATTTTTTCTAAACTCAAATTGTTATTATGTTTTAAACTTTTCACACTTTCATGTAATACTATTTCTCCATCCTTAATCATTATAACTTCATCAAATAAGGATTCCACATCACTTATTAAATGTGTACTAATAATAACAACACTATTAGGATATCGTTCTTCCTTGATCATTGTCATTATATCATCTCTAGTAAGGGGATCTACTGATGCTAAAGGTTCATCAAAAATATATACATTTACATTTCTGCAAAGAGCGAGAATCATATGTATTTGCTCTATCATGCCTTTAGAACATTCAGCTATTTTTTGTTGGGGACTTAATTTTAACTTTCCAAATAACCTAATAGCCTTATCATAATCAAAATCATGAAATGCATCTGAATAATATTCTATAGCTAACTTTAATGTCATAAATCCATATAAAAATGGTTTATCAGGTAAATAAGAAATTTTTCTTTTATCTAGTCCACTTATTGTTCCTCGATACTTGTTAATAAATCCAGTTAATGTAGTTAATAGTGTAGTTTTCCCCGCACCATTAGGACCAAATAAACCAATAATAGAATTATTTATATTTATATTTATGTTTATATTTTTTAAAATATGAGAACTCCCTAATTTAACATTTAAGTTATCTATTTTTATCATAGCTTTACCTCATTTCTGAAATTAAGTAAAACATAATAATTATTATGTTCTCCCCTTTGATAATCACTACTTATGAACAAAGAACCAAGGTCCTATTTACATTTAAAATTTAGGTTTATGATTACTTTGTATCAATAGATGTCACTGTGGTTACAATTTTACAATATTTATTTTTCGATTTAAATCCCTTTTACATATTTAACCTTTGAAATGTAATAAACAAAATGTTTATAATGAAGTTAATTAATTTAATAACTTGTAGGGTATATGTTGTCTGTTTACTTATAATCGAGTTACTACAAAATAGAATAATTATTGCCGTTTTTTAACTCTCATAAAACCAGAACTACACTCCCCGTTAGCTCTCTTGCAAACCATGGATCCGACAATCTACCTGACAAACATAAAAGAACACATTTAACTGTGTTCTTTTATGTATTACATATTCATTTATATAATATACCTATTTTCACAATAAAACTTTCTTTATTCTCTTCTATCTCAAATAATCCATCATACTTTTCTACCATATACTTCACATTTTCAAGCCCAAAACCATGATTTTCATTATTATCTTTTGAAGTCATATATTTCCCATCTAATCTTAATCGACCTCCTTTTTTACTGTTAGTTAACTTTATAATTAAGTATTTGTTCTGTTTGTACATTTTAAGCTCTATATATTTGTTTTTTGTGTTATGGCATGCCTCTATAGCATTATCTAAAATATTTCCTAGTATTATTGACATATCTACAGGGTCAATAGTCATACTAGCAGGTAAATCTATACTAAATTTCAACTCTATATTTTTTCCCTCTGCCACTGATAATTTATAATTTAATATAGCACTTATAACTGGATCTCCAACAGTTACTATGTTATTCACTTTCTTTATAGACTTTATAAGCTTTTCAGTATATTTTGTTAGCTCTTCTATATTATTTTTTTCTGCAAGAGCATGTATACATCCTATATGGTGATTGAAATCATGCCTTTGGGCCTTCAACTTATAAGCTGTTTCTTCCATTCTTCTTATATAATCTACCTGTCTTTTATATTCTTTTTCTCTTATTTTCCACTGAATTTCTTTATTTGAATATTTAATAATTTGTCTGATAATTGTTAATGTAACTATAGTAAATATTATCATAAATAAAAAGATGATTTCTAATTGGTACTTACTAGTACTTATGATTTTAGAACCTGAGTATATTTTTAAAATTAAAAACATAAAAACAATGTTAATCATCAATACAACTATTATTTCATATATGTATATTTTTTTTATTCTGAAACTTTCTATTTTCATTTTCTCTAAAAATTTAATAATTATAAAGTACAATACTTTTGTTATTACTTCTAATGCTACTCTATGGGGTGTCCGTCTATTTACAAGTATTATACCCATATTAAAAACTTTTTCAAAAACAGCTATAAAAGAAATCTCCATAAAGGCAATTCCTATACAATATAATAGTTCTAATACAATAAGTTTAAATAAATGCTCTTTAAATATATGATATTGAAATAATATAGATATTCCTATCATAATAAAAAAGCCTAGTATACTAGGTACTCCTAAAATTATATTAACTATATGTATAGTTAATGCTTGAAAAAATATTATACTTATAATTTTACCCTTACTATTTATTTTTGGAATTAAAAATACTGATAAAAGCATATACATTAGCCCTGATTCAATTACATTTACAATAAAGTCATGCAGCAACCACAAGATAAACATATTTATTTTCCCCCTAGTTGAAAATCTTGTGAGATAAGGTGTTTTTTACCTCACTAATCCACCTTTTACTTACAGGAATATTATACTTTATATCCTTCATATGTATTTCTCTGTTTTTATATGAATCTATTTTATCGTTATTCACTATAAAACTCTGATGACATTGGGTAAAATTATCCATATCTATATTAGCTTTTAATTTTTTAAGGGTCATATAAAACTCTATTTCCCCATTTTTATGAACTAGTTTAACCTTTCTAAGAATTTTTTCAAAATAATATATATCATCATACTTAATCTTTCTTATATCTCCCCTATTCTCTATAACAAATTCTTTTTCCTTTTCTATTCTATAGTATATCTCTTTTAGTCTATTTAAGACCTCAATAAATATATGTTTAAAGTCCTCATACAAAACTGGTTTCATTAGATAGTTAAATGCCCTTACCTCAAAGGCTTTAAGGGCATAATCTTTAAATCCTGTAATATATACAACAATAGCATCTTTATTTATACTGTTTATCTTTTTAGCTAACTGAACCCCATCCATACCTTTCATCTCAATATCCAAAAAAAATATATATGTATCTTTTATACTTACTATATTATCATTAACCTTTTGTAACAACTCTTCTCCGGTATTTGAATTGGTTATATTTACTTTGATATTTATTTCTCCTGCTACTTTTTTTATATAACGATTTATAGTGTTTACTTGTATATTTTCATCATCACATACAACCACATTGTAACTCATTGTGTTATCCCCCTTTTGAATCTTTATAATACTATTTTAACTTATTTCTTGTCATTTTTCTATATATATCCAAATTATTCTCCATAAATATTTAAAAATATATTTTAATTGCTATATATCATTCTTAAGCTATAAAACCCATTTATTCATGCCGAAACCCTACTTTTTACATAACAAAAATGTTGAATTAGAAATCCCTTAATACATAAATAAAAAAATAGTTAAGAATCTATACGGGCTTTACCCATTCTATTCTTAACTATTAACCCTTAACTATTAATTGAATTTAAAACTGTTTTCTCTGCTAAGCTATAATCTTGTTTCTCCTTCATTGTATCAATAAACAAATTATATGTATCTTCTATGATATTTATCTTATCCTCCGCTATCCCTTCCTTTATCATCTCCTCTTTGGCCTCTTTATGGGCCTTTTCATAGAGATAAAAGGGGATACCATCTATCTCTGGGGGCATAAAGTTAAATCTATAGTGACAGTTTAATCTAAACTTATTTATATATTCTATTAGCATTTCCTTATCAGTCATATTTACTTCTCCTTAGTTATTTATATTTTTTACTTTCTTAAGTCTAAAAAAGTCTTCCCTTTCCTTTTCTTCAAGGGTTTCCTGTATAAACTTTATTCTATCTTTATATTTTGGTATTTGTATTTTTTCTAAGGCATTGGCCCTCTTTTGAGTTTTCTTTATTTCTATGGCTAATTTATAAACTGAGTTTTCCACTTCAGCAAGTTCGTATATAAGGTATCTTACTTCCCTAAATTTGGTTACTGCTATATCTAACACAGGATTGGTTCTGAAAAAACCGTATTGGGTGTCTAGTTTGTCTTTTTTATATTTTACATTGGGGATCTCCACACCCATTATACTCTTTAAAAGTATTTCATGTTCCCCTTCCTTCATTATGGATAGGGCTAGTTCTTCTACATTATTTACTCCCATGGTTATATTAACAAGTTTTAGGGCTTCATAGGCATCATTGAATTTTTCTGATACCTTGCTTTGTATATCCTTAGCTTTATCTATTAGGGACATCATTTCCTTTATTAGTACAGTTCTCTTTCTATCTAATAGTTCAAAGCCCTTTTTAGAAAATTCTAGGGAGCTTTTGCTTTTTAATAGATTTGCCTTTGTTGGAGAAACTTTTTGAGATATAATAAACCACCCCTTTTGCCGAAGCGGAGCTTCGGAATTGTTAATTTTTTATTGTTAATTGTTAGTTTTGGTGGGTCAAGGTTTTTGCCTTGGAACCGCTTTCGGAATTTTAAATTGTAAATTATAAATTAGTTTTGTTTCATGGTTTAGTTTTGGTTCTTTAGTTGTTTTATTATTCTAGGTTTATTTTCGGTCCATTACCGCCACTTTCAGGGCGGCGGACTGGGCATGCTCAGTCCCTACGTCTATTTAAAGAATAAATAATAGATAATAAAGAATAAATGTTGTGCAAAGTGGCCTAAGGCCACTTTGTTCCTTATCTATTCTTTATTCTTCATTCTTTATTCTTTATTCTTTGCATTTAAAAAATCTGGATCTATTCTATCTAGTTCATCTTCAGGTAATATCCTTAAAAGTTCCCAAGCTAAGTCTAGGGTTTCATTTATGTCCCTATTTTCTTCGTGACCTTGGGTTATGAATCTTTTTTCAAATTCCCTCCCAAAATCCATATATTTTTTATCGGTATCCGATAGGTCGTCTTCCCCTATTATTTGGGATAAGGCCCTTACCTCTTGAACTTTAGAATAGGATGAAAACAATTGATTTGCTACATCGGGATGATCCTCCCTTGTAAAGCCTTCCCCTATTCCATCCTTCATAAGTCTTGATAACGATGGTAATACATTTACAGGGGGATATATATTCTTTCTTGACAATTCCCTACCTAATACTATTTGTCCCTCGGTTATATAACCGGTTAAGTCAGGAACTGGATGGGTTATATCATCGTTGGGCATAGTTAGTATTGGTATTAATGTTATGGAACCTTTTCTATCCTTGAGCATTCCCGCCCTTTCGTATAGTGATGCCAAATCAGAATAAAGATATCCTGGATATCCCTTTCTACTGGGAACCTCTTCTCTAGCGGAGGATATTTCCCTTAAGGCTTCACTATAACTGGTTATATCGGTCATAATAACTAGTATATGCATATTCTCTTCAAAGGCAAGATATTCAGCTGCAGTTAATGCACATCTAGGTGTTGTTATCCTTTCAGCTATTGGGTCATCTGCATGATTTATATACATAACCACCCTATCTAATGCATCGGATTTTTCAAAGCTTTTTCTAAAAAAGTCAGCATCATCATGTTTTACCCCTATGGCCGCAAAAACTATTCCAAAGTCATTGTCTCCCTCGGAACTTATTTTAGCCTGCTTTACTATTTGGGCTGCAAGTTCGTTATGGGGTAGACCATTACCTGAAAATATAGGTATTTTTTGTCCCCTTATTATTGTTGTAAGGGCATCTATTGATGATATCCCTGTCTGTATAAAGTCCCTTGGATATTTTCTAGCCACAGGATTTATAGGTCTACCGTTTATATTATGCTCTTTTCCTCCAAATATTTCTCCCCCATTATCTATGGGCTGTCCTATACCATTAAAGGTTCTACCTAATATGTCCTTAGATAAGGATAGTTCAAAGGGACTACCGGAGAAACTAACGGAGGTGTTATTTGTTGATAATCCTGTTGTACTTTCAAACACCTGTATTATAACCACATCTTTTTCTATTTTTATAACTTTACCTGTTTTTATACTTCCCTCTACCTTTATCTTAACAACTTCTCCATAGGATACATCTTCTATCCCTGATAGTTGTATAAGGGGTCCTTCTATTTTATCAAGTACTAAATACTCCTTTTTCAATATATCACATCCTACTATTCTGAGTATTTTCTTTCTAGTGAATCATAAAAACTATCTATCTTTTCATTTATTTTATCTATTTTTTCTAATTTATCATTGGGAATATCATATTTCATTTTTATAACCCTATTAAATATTTCATCATTTCTAACTTGGGATATTGGTATTCCCTTATTTGTTGCATCATTACTTCTATTATATAAATGTTCTATGGTTTTTAACATTTTATATTGCTTTTCTATTGGTACAAAAGTATCCTCTTTATGAAAGGCATTTTGTTGTAAAAAACCTATTTTTATAACCTTAGAGATTTCTAATATAAGTCGCTGATTATCAGGTAGGACATCTTCCCCTACTAGCATAACTATTTCCTGTAATTTTTCTTCCTCTTGGAGTAATTGTAACATTCTATTCCTCACATCTAAGGCATCTTCACTGACATTGTCACTATACCAACTATCTAAGGTTTTAGTATATCCACTATAACTGGTAAGCCAATTTATGGCAGGGTAATGTCTAGAGTAAGCCAGTTCCCTATCTAGGGCTAAAAATACATTAACAAAACGCTTGGTATTCTCCGTTACCGGTTCTGAGAAGTCTCCTCCAGCTGGGGATACTGCCCCTATTATGGTTACTGAGCCTTCATTATCATTTAATGTATTTACATAACCTGCCCTTTCATAGAATTCTGCCAGTCTAGATGGTAGATATGCAGGATATCCTTCCTCTGCAGGCATCTCTTCAAGTCTTCCCGAAATTTCCCTTAGGGCCTCTGCCCATCTTGATGTAGAATCGGCCATTATGGCAACATGATAACCCATATCCCTAAAATACTCTGCCATAGTTATCCCAGTATATATACTGGCCTCTCTGGCTGCCACAGGCATGTTTGATGTATTTGCTATAAGTATAGTTCTTTTCATAATAGGTTCATTTGTTTTAGGGTCTATTAGGTCAGGGAAGTCCTCTAAAACCTCAGTCATTTCATTTCCCCTTTCACCACAACCTATATAAACTATGATATCTGCATCGGACCATTTTGCCAGTTGATGCTGGGTCATTGTCTTTCCTGTTCCAAATCCTCCAGGGATAGCCGATGTACCTCCCTTTGCTATTGGAAAAAACATATCAAGGACTCTTTGACCTGTTATAAGTAGTTTGTCTATGGGTATTCTTTCCTTTACCGGTCTAGGATTTCTTATGGGCCATTCTTGATACATTTTTAGTTTGTGATTTTTATTGTTTTTATCCTCTAGCCTTATAAGTATCTCTTCTAAATTATACTCTCCATTCTCCTTTACTTCTATGACTTTTCCCTCTTTATGTGGTGGAACCATTAGTTTATGATCTATTAAACTAGTTTCTTTAACTACTCCATATATATCTCCTGGCTTTAGGTAGTCCCCCTTTTTTACATCGATGGAAACTTTCCATTTTTTATCGGGATCTATTGATAACAGACCTATTCCCTCTGGTATAAAGTTATTTGATATTTCATTTATTTTTTTAAGGGGTCTTTCTATACCATCAAACATATTCCCAATCATTCCAGGCCCTAACTTTAAAGACAATGGTTTTCCCGTACCAATAATAGGCTCTTCTACCCTAAGACCTTCCGTTTCTTCATAGACTTGAATTGTTCCTATGTTTCCATCTATTGATATAACCTCACCTATTAACTTTTTTTCTCCTACCATTACCATCTCTCTCATTTTAAAGTTGGACATGTTTTCGCCCTTTATAACCGGGCCATTTATCATTGATATTATTCCATTAGTCAATGGCATCACCTGCTTTTTCTAGGGCATTATATAATATATTTCCTATTTTCTTTTTATTGTCTTCTATTTTACTCTTCATAGTATCATCTATCCTTACTGATTTATTACTATTTATTATTACCCCACCCCCTATTATATCCTCATCTGTGATCTTTGCTTTTACATTATAACCTTTATCCATTAATTTCTTTTCTATAGTATATCCGTATTTATTTTTATCCTTTTCCGTTAAGTAAACATATATATCTTTATCATCTAAACCAGACAGAGAATCTAATATATTCTCTAATAAATAGTCTTTATAGTCTTCTTTATCTGTATATATTCTGGCCTTTTCAGTAACATCATCAACTATTTTATCTAGTAGCTCCTTTTTCTTTTCTAATATGTTTTTTTTAGCATTTACATTGGCTTTAGATATCATTTGCCTTTTCTTTATTTCAGCAGACTTAACCTTTTTATCTATTATATTTTTGACCTTAGCCTGTATTTCTTCTTTATGACTTTCTATTATTTTTTGATTTTCCTTTTCTATTTCTTCTAACTTTTCTTGGGCTTTTTTCTGTTCCTTTTCAAATACTAACTTTGAAAATGTGTTTAACTTCTTTTCAATGGTAATCATTACACTCACCTCATATATTAAGACCTATGGACTCTTTTATGTATTTAGTTATAAAATCACTATCATCACCAAATCCATGTCTATCGGGAATGGTAACTATAAGGGGGAAGTCCCTTTTAGTTTTTAATGTCATAACTTCATCTTCTACTTTGTTATGTATGTTTTCTGTTATTATAATAATACCTATATCCTTATGATTTACTAATTCCCTTAATTTTTGTAATATATCATCTCTTTTCTTTACAATAACTCCATCTATTCCACCAAGTCTCATCCCTACTACAGTATCTCTGTTATCACTTATTAAAAAGGACTTCATATTATAACCTTCCTATTATAAGTATTGATACTATAAGTCCATATATAGCAATACCCTCGGCAAGACCAACAAATATCAGGGTTTTACCTAGTATCTTAGGATCCTCTGACACTGCACCTAATGCTGATGAACCAACGGCACCAACTGCATACCCTGCACCTATTGTTGCAAGCCCAGTAGATAGAGCCGCTGCTATATAACCAAGCCCCGATGATGAAGCCGCTGGTGCAGTTGCTGCAAACACAATCTTAGGTGCTAATGTTATTATTGCCATAGTAAGTAGAGGAATGAATGTAAATAGATTAAATCTCAATATTTTCTTTAATTTAGATTTATTAGTTTCCATTTCTCTATATAGTAAAAATAAACCCGAAGATATAGTTAATATAACTATTAATGTTGTTGATATTGTTATAAAAGTCAATTAAATCACACTCCCTTTTTATTAGAGAATAAAGAATAGATAATAAAGAATAAATATTGTGCAAAGTGGCCTAAGGCCACTTTGTTCCTTATCTATTCTCTATTCTTTATTCTCCATTCTTTCCTTTAAATTTTCGTTGCTTCAAATTCCTTGCCCTCTCCTTTATAATACTTACTAAATAACTCATAATACTGTAACCTTAGTCCTTGAATTGCTACTATTAAACCCTCTAGACCTATTATTATTATGTTTCCTAATATTAGCATAAATATGCTCCCTAAGTTATTTCCTATAAGATTTGCTATTGTTTCAAAGGCTATAAAAAGGCCCACATGGGTTAATGCAAATGCTCCAACCCTTATAAATGATACTGTATTACTTAACATACTAAGTAAAGTTTCTAATATGTCAAAACTACTCTCTATATAATAGCTTGATTTAGACTCATGATATAATGGCCTTTTATTAAATATAATATTTGTTAAAGGTTCCTTTATAATCATTGTAATAATGCCCAATATAAGTACTGGTATTAAAGCTATATTAGGTATATTGATTGTAACTACAAAGTTTTTAACAAATATAAATAAAAGGGTTAAATAAAATATAAGCCCCGTTATTCCATTTCGTCCAAATAACCCCTCTTTATAATCTTTCTGTTTTAGAGAATTTATTATACTATATAAATAACTTACAAGGAGTAAAAATACACCTATTATTATTGCCCCTATTAAAACTTTATTTATATTTTCAAAGGGTTTTATTAAAAGGGCCGGCAATATATGTTCAAATCCAAATAAACTGCCATAAAGGCTGCCAAAAACCATAGAGCTTATTCCAAGTCTATTTAATATGGAGCCTATTACTACTGACTTATTAGTTTTTTTCAGTATATATCCTAATATAAATAGTACAAAACCTTGACCCACATCTCCAAACATTGCTCCAAATAAAAACATATATGTTATACTTAAAAATGCCGTTGGATCAAGTTCATTATAGGACGGTACCCCATACATTTTAACTAAATATTCAAAGGGTTTAAATAGCTTTATATTATTAAGTTTTGTAGGGGGTTTAAAGTTGTTTTCCCTTTTATCTTCTCCTTTAAACATTATTATTAAGTTTTTATATTTTTCTAATCTTTTTCTTATTTTTTCTTCATCCTTTTTAGATACCCATCCCGATAAGTAAAAAAAGTGTTTAGTGGACACAGTATGCTTTTTTACTTTAGATACCTTTTTCTTCATAATTACTTTACTATAACACTTGTCTAAATCATCTTTATATTTTTTCTTTAACCTTGATAATACTTTGCTATTATCTTCTATTGCCTCTTCTTTTTTTATCTTTGTTTCTTCAAGCTGATTTAAAATATCCCTAGGTTTTCCAGTTAACTCTTCTGGGATATGTATATTGTGAAAGTTTAACGATCTTAATATCCTTTCCGTTTCTATCTTTAATTCTGCTGGATATATTACTAAATACACATCATCTTTACTACTACTTCCTGTATGAATTACTATTGCAGAAATATTCTCATAATTTCTTCTAAGTTTTAGTTTATCCTCCTTAGCTAATATACCAAAGCTATAATCAAAGTATTCTAGGTTCCTAAGTTCTTCTATATCTACATCTAAATCTGTTACATGTTTAAAGTTCTCATAAAACCTATTTATTTCACTTATATCATTCTTTAATCTAACTATTTTATCGTGATAAATTATTAATTCATCATATATTTCATCTAAGCCAGTGACACAATCTTTTAAATTATAACCTTTATTAACATGGTTTATATTAAAGGTGAATTTATCATCGTATATTTCTTTTAACTTATTTATTTTTTCTAAAATGTCATCACAGTTATCGCATTCATTTATGGGCTTTATATAGTTCATTTCAACTAATTCATCAACATTTTCTTCCGATATATTTAAGGTAAAGTTACTGCTTTTTATTTCGTTTAAAGCATTTACTATATCAACATTTCCCATAAGTACTATGTCTTTAGATATATCATTTATATATTCTTTAACCCCCACTATATTCATCATTGACATTTTTTCTACTGCCATTTATAAATCACTTCCCTTTAACCGCCTTACAAGATATTTTTTTGCTTCCCTTTTATCTAGATCATATCTAATGGCTTCAATTGTAGAAATTATATCCCTTACTTCAAATTCCAATAAATGCATATAGGCTATAGACTCTATTATGTCCATTTTTCCTTTACGATAGTAATCTTTAAATTGAAAATACAAATATCTCTCTATCCTTCTTTCCATAAATAAATCCACTGTATTCTCATTATCAAATAAGAAGCCGTATTTTCCATCTACGATTTTTTCCATTAATTCTTTTTCATTATCTGAATAGCATAACTCTTTTATATGGTCATATCTCATAGAAGATCCTTTTACTATAATGTAATTTATTAATTCCTCAGATGACAATTTATAAAATTTAATGCCCCTATATATCCATTCAAGATTTAGTAAGTCTATATTTTTACCTAATAAATCCTTAAATATTTTTTGATCATTTTTATCCAATTTAGAACTCTGGTCATATAGAGACTTAAAATAGTATCTGTCTAGTCTCATTTCCATATAAAATGTGAGTTTTCTTCCCTCTTCATTTAAATAGGGTTTTAGCATATCATAATAGTTTGTATCCTTAAGGTTTTCAACAAATTCTTTTATGTCTTTACTTTTGGATAGCTTATCGTGGTCCACTGTGCTATATATCCCTGAATATAATACTAATCCCCGTACACTCTCTAAATCTTCTCCCCTTATAAGGGTTCTTATATATAGTTTTAAATCTTCTATTTCATATCTAATAAAAAGTATTCTAAAAAGCTTTCTATATTCATCTGTAAAAAAATGAATCAATTTTTCATATTGATTTACTATATGCTTTTTAAGGAGTAACTCTAGTTTATCCCTATGTATATCTTTTATATCAACACCCCTTAATACATTTTTGTAATAGGTTTTATTCTTAAGATACTCTGCCACTTCACCAACTGAATCCTTCATTATAAGGTTATTAAAATCTTCAGCTTTAAGCATTTTTCCAATCAAAACCCTTACTTTAGTGTTTATTGAAGCAAAACGGGTTACATTAGACAAGTTATACCACCCCAATTAATTAAATAATTCATTAAATACATTATCCACTATCTTTTCTCTATTAATAGAAAATATTCTATCTAATATATTATGCTTTTCTTTATTGACCTCTAATATACCCTTTACCCTTTCTTCTCCTTCATTAATAATCCTATTATATTTTTTTGATGCTTCTTTTTCTGCCCTTTCTATCTCTTTGTGTTCCATATCATCTAATTTTTTATTTAGTTTTTCCCTATTTTCTTCTATTTTAGTCTCTAAGTTTTCTTTAACTTCTTTAGCCTTTTCGTCTATCTTTATAACTTCATTTATAATATGTTCCAAGATTTCACATCCTTTTTATATTATTATTTCAATAGATAATAGTATATTATGTCTTTTACCCAAATATAATTCTTTTATGCTCCTTAATGCCTCCTAAGTTCTTACTGTTATATTTATGCATTTCTATATTTCTTTGTTTATTCCTTTATTTAGTATTTGTTTTTTTGCAAAAAAATAAAAGGACAAAGGTCCTTTTATTTATTATTTTTTAAAGTCTCAACATATTCCATTTCTTCCCCATCATAATTATTATATCTAAGTTTTTTAAGTAGCTCTTCTTTACTTTCCTCCGTATTTTCATCAATATAAATTGAACTTTTCTCTATATTAGTTATCTTCCAGTTCTCATCCTCTTCTCTAAAGGTATACATCTTATTTATAATCTCCTCTTCATTATCACCATAGTCCTTTATAATATTAGAAAAGATATATTTAACATTTAAATCCTTGTCATAATATACTTTAGATATTTTAACTTTAGAACTATCATATAAAAGTTTCATTCCATTTTCTAAGCCTTTGAAATGCTCTTTATATTCCTTTAAGTCTTCTATTGATTTTCCCTTTAAGTCCTTTCCCTTTATTTCTTTCCCATCTATCATGAAAAATGCTGTATCATCGTTTTTATAGTTATAGTCCTTAGATATTATATCATTTATTGACTTAATATAATTATCGTATGTTATTTGAAATGTATCAAATAGATAGTTCTTTTTCTCTAGGGTTTTTATATTTCCTATAAGCTCATCCTCATTGTTACTTGTAACTTTATCTCCACAACCTACTAGAATAAAGATTAAAATTATAGATAATATTAATATTTTTTTCATTATTATCCTCCTTGTGTGGTTTTTATTGTATTAATTTCATTATATCACCATATTATAACATTTGCAATTATCCATTAAATCTAAATACTATATTAATATTTAAAATAATATTATATAATAGAGTTGGGAGATTAGGAATCTACCCAATAACCATAAAGCTAAACTAAATAGACCTAAACTAAAATTACTTTATAATGGAGCTGTTATTTTGGGTAAATTAAATAATAGATTTAAAAAGTCATTTTTTATAGTCAACAAAATATATCTTCTTTTAATAATATTTTTTCTCTTTATAGCCAATGCTGCATTAGGGTTTATTGGATTTTTATTTACTTTAGCTACTTATATAATAAATATATTTAAATCTAAAATACCTATTGAAGTCAGTGGAGATTTCCATTATGATACCCACGTTTATAAGGTTACAAATAAAGAAAAACTGAAAATGGATATATGGTATCCCAATAAAAATAGTAATAGCTATCCTGTAGTATATTTTGCCCATGGTGGTGGCTGGATATCGGGATTTAGGAATCAGCCTAACAATGTATCATGGTGTAAGTTTTTAGCATCAAAGGGCTTTGCTGTTGTATCTATTGATTATAGGTATGGGTTAAAAAATCATATGGAAGATATATTATTGGATTATAGCCATGGATTAAAGTTTATAAGAACAAGATATAAAGAGTTAAATTTAGATATTAATAATATTATTACCATGGGTTTGTCGGCAGGGGGGCATCTAACCCTACTTTACAGTGCCTATAACTCCTATAAACAAACTAGTAATATGAAGGGTATCAAAGGGGTGGTGGCATATTATTCCCCATCGGATTTAACAGACATATTTGATGACGATAATAAGTCACTTTTTGCTAGATTTGCAACTAAAAAAACATTGGATGGAGATCCAAAGGAAAATATAGACCTTTATAGGTTATATTCGCCAATAAATTGGATATCTAGTAATATGGTTAAAACTTTAGTTGTCCATGGTAAAGAAGACACTGTTGTTCCCTTTAGGTCCTCTGTAAAACTTATTAACAAATTTAAAGATTTTAATATTGATTATAGATTTTTAAGTCACACTAAGGGTGACCATACATTTGAATTTAAATTAAAGGATTATAAAACGGTTAAAATTATTGAAGAAACGGTTAAATTTATGAGGAGCTGTATATAAGATGACAATAAGTTTTAAATATGAAAAACGAGATATCAAATATTCCTCTGGCTATATTTTCAAGGGCAAACACTATAGATGTAGTTATATAAAATATAATACATTATATAATAATCCTGCTCCAGGAACGGAACATGTTGAACTTTATAACTTTCATCCTAAGGGAGATATTAAAGCATCTACTTTAATTCTTCATGGTTTAGGTAGTAGAAACATTAAGTTTTTATTGTGGATGGGTCCCCATCTTGCTTCAGCAGGGGTTAATGCAACTGTATTAATATTTCCTGGAAATCATACAAGGGTTGAACATGGTTCTGTGAGTGGTAAAAGCTTTTTATACCCTGATATTGACGTTATGTATAGGTTTTGGGAACACTCCGTGGTTGATGTTATGTCCTCTATAGATTTGTTAGAGAACTTAGGCTTATGGAAGGACAACAATTGTCTTTTAGGATATTGCCTTGGAGGGATGGTTTCATCTATGGTTTCTGCTATAGATAAAAGGATAAATCAAACTATTTTTATGACAGCTGGAGGACATATTCCTAAAATACTGTTTGAATCCCCTGCAACTAAATTTGTTAGAAGAATGTATAAGAAGGGATTTAAAGCTGATAATTATTTAGATAATAAGAAAAAATTATATGAAAAATATAAAAAAGACTTGAAGATAGTTAATAAACTATCATTAAGTAAGTTATTAAGTAATGATACTATTCACCCTTTGCTTAAAATAGATCCCCTATCATACTGTCATTTACTAGATGAATCTAGAGTCACAATAGTTGATGCATTATTTGATAGGACCCTACCCCTTGATAGTAGAAAGTCATTATATAAAAGGATAAAGGGTTCAAAAAGATACATAATCCCAATGGGTCATGTTAGTTGGTTACCCTTTGAATATTTACTTGCAAAATATATACTACATAAGGTTAATATATATGATAAACAAGCTAAGAAGATGTTACTTACTAAGGAAAAGATAGAAGACCCCTTAAGCGATGACTTTAAATAGGAATACTTGTCCTATTTAAAGTAGTCTTTTTGCCTCTATCATTCGTTGAACTGCAGTTATTATAACAATAGTGGCATATATATATGTTATTATTCCAATATAGCTATTTAAAAGGATCATTAGAGTAAATAATATAAATCCTTCCGTTCTTTCAGCTATTCCTGCTTGATAGTAAAAACTCTTTATTCCCTTTTTTTCTGACAGTGCCCCTACTGTTAAAAATACAGTTATCGATAATAATATGGAACACATTAGTATAAGAAGATTAAACCTTATATCAGGATATCTTAACGATAACCCTATTATTACAGACATTTCAACTATTCTATCAAAGGTTATATCCATAAGGGTTCCCCATGGGGTTGGACTATTTGATTTTCTTGCCATAGCACCATCCACTGCGTCTAAATATCCTGATAACCATAATAGTATAACTGACATTATATTTTTACCATAATATATAAAAAATCCCGATGATATACCTATTAAAAATGCTATAAAGGTAACATGGTTTGCATTTAAATTTAATTTTAATAATAATTGTGAAGTTTTATTTATTATTGGATTTACATATTTTCTTCCATGGGTATCTAACATTTATATTCTCCTTCTTCTATAAATATTATTTTTTCTTTGTTGGGACTTAATAATATACTATCTCCTTTACGTAATTTAATATCTTCTTTACTAATAACATCTATTATTGTATCTTTTACCTTGACATCTATATATAATAGTCCTTGCCTAAAGGATATATCCTCTATTATACCCTTTAATTCCCCATTACCTATGGTAAATGTCTCTGGCCTTATTATTATATAACCTTTTCCTTTACCCTTTAACGTTATCTTAAAGTGATTACTTATAAAAAAACCATCATGAAATCTTCCGTAAAATATATTATTTATCCCTAGAAACTTAGATGTATATATGTTATTCGGGTTTTCATATAAATCTCTAGGAGTTCCTATATCTATTACTTTGCCATTATTCAATATAGCCATTTTATCAAATAACATATATGCTTCATCCCTATCATGACTTACAAATACTATTGTGGTTTTATATCTTTTATGAATATCTAGTATTAATTTTCTCATATCATCCCTAAGACTTGGATCAAGGGAACTAAAGGGTTCATCCATTAATATTATTTCTGGATTAGTCACTAAAGATCTAGCTATTGAGACTCTTTGTTTTTGCCCCCCACTAAGGGAGTCAATCCTTCTATTAAAAAAACCTTTTAATCCAACTATCTTAAGGATATTTTCTACCTTTTCTATTCTATCTTTCTTATTTTCCTTTTTCATTTTAAGACCAAATTCTATGTTTTCTCCTACCGTCATATGGGGAAAAAGCAGAGGATCTTGAAATATAACAGATATATTCCTGTTTTGGGTAGTTTCCATAGTTATATCAATGTTATCTTTATATATTTTACCTTTATCCACAGATGATAAGCCTGCTATTAGGTTTAGTAATGTTGTTTTTCCACATCCAGATGGTCCCACAATGCCAAAAAATTCACCCTTTTTTATTATTAATTTATCCACATTCAGTTTAAAGTCTTTCTTATAGAACTTTTGTATATTTTCTAGTGTTAATGTATACATAAAGTTATCTCCTTTTACCTTTATTATCTTTTTTATAATTATAACTTATCCCCAGTTATTATAAAATAGTAGTTATAAACTGTGGATTATATTGTTTTATGTGGATAAGTTATAATTCTCTATCATTAAATGATAACTTTTTCTTTAGAAGTAATGATACGACAAATAATAACACTAAAAGTAATATAGATATAACAAAACTAGTGGAACCTATATCTGTAGATTTATCTCCAACATTTGTATAAACAAATATCCCCGGTATTGTCCCTATTATAGTTGCAGCTAAAAAATCTTTATATTTTACATCTGAAAGCCCGGCACCATAGCTTATTATGTCAAAGGGAAATAAAGGGATGAGCCTTAACACTAATATGATAAAAAATCCTCTTTTTTCTATTATCCCTCCTATTTTAGATATATCCTTTTTTATAAATCTATCTATAAACTTCTTCCCCAGTATTCTTGTTATAAAGAAGGATAAACTAGCTCCAAATAATGCCCCTATCATTGTATATATAAACCCTTTAAATAAACCAAATATCATTCCACTGGATATAGCTAATATGGAATCAGGAAATAATGTTAAGGGTACCAATGTAAATAATATTATATAAACTATAGGGGATAAAACTCCAAAGGAAGTGACATATTCCTTTATATCACTGGCCGAGTAGCCCTTTAAAATGTTATTCTTATTTACTATAAATATTATAGCTCCTAAAATAACTATGGTTAAGATATATTTAATTATATTAGTACCTTTCTTCATTTTCATTAACACCTTCTATTATTTTTTTACCCCTATATCTATTTATCCACTTAGCTAATGTTCCTTCATTAACCTGATCAAAATCTATATATATATTATCATTAAATATAAGATCAATGATATGTATACCCTTTTTCCCTGCTTTTCTCATAGATTCAACACATTCTTGGCAATAGGAGATAATATACTCTGTCTTAGCCATATTTGCCCTTCTTTTCATTTGAGTTATTGATATATCCTTATTTGTAGACCTTATCATTCCTCCAGAGCCACAACACAATGTTTTCTCCTTAGAGTATTCCATTTCTTCTATTTTAAAGCCTAAATACTTTACTATATTTCTTACTGCTTCGTGAATCTTAGGTTCATTCCTTGTTGCACATGGATCATGGATACTAAACACAATACTACTATCTTTACCTATGCCCTTTATTATCGTTGGTAAGCCTATCTCATCTATAACTTCCCATAATGTCTTCACCCGTAAACCTTTACTATTTTCTTTTATTGTTTTATAGCAGTTTTCACAGGCAACTATAACCTCTTCTATTCCATTTTTAACAAACTCATTATTCACTATATTATAATATTTATTAAACTTATCTACATCCCCCATGGAATATGTTGGGTTTCCACAACAATTTAGCATTATTCCAATGTCCATTTTTTCTTTTAGAAAGTTATAAGCCTTTATAATTATCTTAGGATTGTAGGCGGTTAAACTACAACCTGGGAAAAATACGGTTTTTGTGGATTTTTTTATTCCCCTTATGTTTGTGGAAAAGACCTTAGAAAAACTATTTTTTTGATGGAATCTAATGGGTCTATAATTTAATTTTTTAAGATTCTTTTTATCTTCATTAACTATATATTTTCTTAAATCTAAAAAAATATCCTTCAAACTTATACCTTTAGGACACACCTCACCACAATATCCACATAATGTACAGGAATAGGGTATTATTTGATTTATTTCTTTATTGTTTATAATGTTCTTAAGTAAATCCTTAGGATTATTAGTAAACTCATTTAACATAGAGCATCCTTCCATACATTTATTACAACCAATACAGTTTTCTTTAGAATACTCTAGTTTTTCTAATATATTATTATTTAATTTCATAATCTCATCCTTTAAAGCTTAACTTTAGATTTTTTATTCCACATACTTTTAATCATAAATATTAATATAGATACTGCAAATAATATCATAAGGCCGAATACAAACATTTTAGTTCCACCGGTTAGCATACCTCCAACATAGGAGTAAATAATAGTTGCCGGTAACTGACCTAATCCTGTAGCCCAAAAGAAAGACCAAAATCCTATCGATGTAAGTCCGGCTCCATAACTTACCACATCAAAGGACATAAAGGGTAACAATCTTGCTATTAGGATTGCATAACTGCCATATCTTTCAAAAAATTTATCAACACTTTCAAGGGATGTTTTACCTGCAAGTTTCTCCACTGAGTCCCTTCCTAAAAATCTAGCTATATAAAAACATACCACTGCCCCTGCCATGGCGCTGGACCATGAGAGTATAGCTCCTTTTACCCAACCAAATATGGCTGCATTGGAAAATGTTATTAAAAAAGCTGGTATTGGAGCCGCTATTGATTGAAATATCATAAGTAGAAAGGAAACTACAGGAGCCCATATACCGAAGGATAATATATATCCCTTTATTATATCAAGATTTCCTGTTGTGCTGGCCATTTTAAATACCATAAAAACCTTTTTTATAGTGGTATTTATGGGATCAATAAATATACATATAGCCACTATTACTGCTATTATAGCTATCCTTATTATAGTTTTTTTAATTACACTATTTTTCACAATCTATATCCTCCCTGTATCATCAAATAAACCCTATATATTAATTAAAAAGCCCTTCCAATAGTGAAAGGGCTTTATTTTACTCAGCTAAAAGTTCATCATAGGACCAACCAGCTTGTCCATTTTCTAGTATATATAATCTATCTTCACTTATATCCTTTTCCTTTAAATAGTTATATGTTCTTTCTGCACCGCCACCGCCACGGGGACATACTATAATAATAGGATTATCTGAAGCTTCTAAATCCTTCATTATGTTATCTAGTTTAGCCTTATCTGTATCTTCTTTTACTGGATATGCATTGGTTTCTATGGCACCTTTTATATGATGCTTATCAAAATCCTCTTCAACTTGAATATCTACTATTAAAATATCCTCATTACTTTCTATAGCTTCTTTTAATTCTTCTTGAGTATAGTAATTAAACCCCTCTTTTTGTCCAGTTTCTTTACTACATCCTGCAAACACTAATGATACTGATAATAATATTAAAATTACGCTAAGTACTTTTTTCATCTCTATTGCCTCCTTTTTATTTTGTCCAAAGAAAGTATAACAGAATGATAGCCTTATATGAAATAGATTGTTTCTATTGTTCCTTATTCATTTATAGATATTTCTTATAGAAAACTTTGTTTGGAAATTTTACCTTTTCTAATTTATAATTAAGATAGGGGTGATTTCATGGCAGTGTATTATACTGATATATATAATAATGTTAAAAGTTTTAATCCTAGGGATTTGTGGAATGATAAAAATATAAGTTTCAATAATGTACAGTTGATTTTAAAAGATCAATGGCAGTTTCATAAAGATACACTCTATATAGGTAAATCTTCAGATATAAATAATAATATAGAAGAAATATCTATGCTATTAATAGATGATACCAATTATGATGACCTTTCAAATAATAATTTATTATTATTTCCCTTTAATACAAATTTACCTTCACTTTTTAATACAGTTAATGACCTTTTTAGTACTAACTTAGATATTCTTAACAGTTCTAATATTCTATTAAATGCTGTACTTAAAAATAAAAGTCTAGATTATCTTGTAAAAACATCTTCTGACTTATTAAATAATCCAGTAGTTCTTATAGATACAAGTTTTAAGGTGATAAGTCATTCGGATATAAATGATATAACTGACCCATTATGGGTTAATAATATTAATTCTGGATACTGTTCCTATGAGTTTATCGCTGAAGTAAATAAAATGGATTCAGTAAAAAAATCTCCAACAAATGAAAATCCATTTTTAGTAACTTGTAGGGCAAATGATATAAAAAAGTTAACAAGTAAGATATTTATAGATAACAAAATGGTAGGTTATGTTATTATGCTAGAATGTAATGAAATAATAGCATATAAACACCAGAAGTTATTAAATATAGTAAGTAAAGTTCTAGCCGATGAATTAAAAAAGGATAAATTTTATAAAAATATGAGGGGTCTAATGTATGAAAAACTTTTAGTTGATTTAATAGAAGATAAGATCAAGGATAAAGATATAGCAGTTGAAAGAATTAAAGGTTGTGGATATAACTTTAATAAAGATTTAGCCCTTTTAGCATTGGACTTATCGGACTATAAGAATAAAGGTCATAGAAATGATTATCTAAAGGACTCTATTGATAGTATTTTCCCAATGGGTAAATCTATATTTTATAATGGCTATATATTATATCTGATATATATTAATGATAAATTTATAGAAACTAAGCTAAATAAACTAGAGCAGTTTATCAAAGAAGAAAAATTATATGTTGGTATAAGTGATACATTTGAAAATTTATTAAATCTAAATCTCCATTATAGTCAAAGTATAAATGCTTTAAAGTTTGGTAAAAGATTTGATAATAGTAATGTTTTTTATTATGGTAACTATAAATTACATCACCTATTAAGTAATGTCAATGACAAAGACTTAACTAAATATTGTCAACCCGAAGTAATAAAACTAAGAAAATATGACAATATACATAATACAAATTATTATGAAACACTGTATCATTACCTTATTAATAATAAAAATACAAATTTAACGGCAGATAAACTCTTTATCCATAGAAATACAATTAATTATAGAATCAATAAGATACAGGAAATAATTGATATAGATTTTAAGGATGGGGAGGCAACCTTTAATATACTAGCTTCATATAAAATCTTAAATTATCATTATAAAAAGGATTAGCTTTTAAGCTAATCCTCTTCTTACATAATAGTCTTTATAAACATTCTAATTACATCTGCTCCACCTATTGTTGTTCCTAAAACACTTCCTAGGTTTGCAAATACTACGACTAATAATACCCTTGTCACTTTATTTTTCCAAAATCCCTTTAGACTAAATACATCTTCATTTAATTTTTGAAAGTCTTCTACCTTAGGTTTCCTAACTAAGGCTTCCACTAATCCTGCAAACCATCCTGCCGCTATTGTTGGATTTAGGGAACTTATTGGAGCTGCAACAAAGGCAGTTAATATTGATAAAGGATGTCCAAAGGCTATTAATGTTCCTATGGCAGATAATGTCCCATTCCAAAGTACCCAACTTATTGTTTGATCTATCCCTGTTTGAGCATTATTATAAAAGGTGTATCCTATGATTGCTAATATTATTATTGGTATTGACCAACCTATTATCTTACCTGTGTTTCCCTTTTTAGGAACCCTAGATAACTCTTCTATATCTTGGTCTTTATAAATCTCTTCCTTTACCCCTGGCACATGACCTGCACCTAGTATTGCCACTACTTTTTTTCCAGGGGCATTTTTTATCTTATGGGATAGATACTTGTCCCGTTCATCTATAAGTCTCATTTTAAGCTGGGGAAAAGACTCTCCCATTTCCTTTAATGCCGATGTTAGCATATCCTCTGATTTTAATTTTTCAAGTTCTTCCTCTGTTATTTCTTCATCGTCAAATATACTAAAAATTATTTGAAAAAATAGTTTTAACTTGCCAAAGAAGCTTATACCCCTCCAAACCCTTCTAAATGTAGTTTGTATATCCCTATCGGCTAAAACCAGGTCTGCATCTATTTCCTTCGCTGACTCTATACCCTGTATCATTTCTTGTCCAGGATTGATACCAAACTGTTTAGCCATACGTTTTTGAAATGATCCCATCACTAAATTAACTAATAATAATAATGCCTTTTTTTCCTTTATAACCTTGAATATGTCCATCTTTTTCCATTGATCTTTGTTTACCACAGAACCATATCGTTGGTCATCCAGTTCCACACATACGGAATCCGGCTGCTCCTCTTCTATTACTTCCTTTACCTGTTCTGCACTTTTTTTAGAAACATGGGCAGTACCGATTATTATTATCTCCTTATCACCTATATTTAGCCTATCTATATTTTGTTCTTCCATAAACATTCCTTCTTTCTAAAATTATTTAATTATATCCATAGCCTCTAATATCTTAGGCATAACCTGTTTTTTTCTTGATACAACCTTATCAACAAATATTCCCTGTTCTCCTTTAGTATCAAAGGCAACATTTATGAGGGCACCTTGATCACATTTATATAATAAATAGGAACCTTCTTTTAGTATATCAGTTATTAACAATAGAGTTAAGTAATATTTGCCATTATTGTGAATATCGTTTATAAAACTTAAGAATTCATTCTTTCTATTAAATACGTCTTCTATATCAAGGGTAAATACTTGGGATATACCCACTTTCTTATCTCCAATATTGAACTCCTTAAAGTCTTTAAAAAATATTTCATCTATTTCTTGTCCCTCTAAGGATGTCCCCGCCTTAAACATATTCATAGCAAACTTTTCTATATCCAAGTTCAATATAGTATTTAATTTTTTAACTGCAAGTCTATCTATATCTGTTGTTGTGGGAGACTTTAATAATAGGGTATCTGATATTATTCCTGATAACAGTATACCTGCTATGTTTTTATCAATTTTAATATCATTTTCCATAAACATATTAAATATTATTGTTGATGTACTTCCCACAGGGTTATTTCTAAAGTTTATAGGAGTAGTGGTCTTTATATCCCCTAGTTTATGATGATCTATTATTTCTAATATATTAGCTTCCCTAAGTCCATTTACACTTTGGGAGTATTCATTATGATCAACTAATATAACTTCTTTCTTATTTGGTTTTAATATATGTCTTCTTGTTATGATCCCTAAATATTTATTATCATCGGTAACAACAGGATAATTTGAATGTCTGTTTTGGGAAAGTTCTTCCTTTACATCATCTAAATATTCATTTTCATTGAACTTTATAATATTATTATCCTTCATTATTGATGATACATAATTACACTGATTTATAAGCTTAGATACAGTGTATGTATCATTTTTTACAGATATAATATTTACCTTTTCTTTAATCCCTTTATTTATATATTTAGATGGTAGTGTTTTATTTCCTGTTACTATTATTAACTTTACATTACATTTTATGGCATAATCAATTATATCATATCTATCCCCTACTATTACAATACTATTTTTGTTTAATATACCATCATCCTTTAGTGTATTATAATAAAATGCAGCAACAGATATTTGACCTTCTATTTCATCATCTATTTTAACTAATTCTTCTCCATCTAAATCATTTACTATATCTGATATGGCTGTTTTTAACTTATATACATCTCCCTTTATAAGTTCCATTGCTATATCCTTCATGGTGACTAATCCTAATAATTTATTATTATCATCAACCACCGGTAGTACCTTTAATTTATTTTTTTCCATAAGTTTATATGCATATAATATTGTATTTCTAGGATTTATACTTATTATTTTATCATAATTTAAATCCTTTATTTGGGTCTTTACGTTTTCTAGTAATCTTGGTTTATTAACATTAAAATAATTAAGAATAAATTCAGTTTCTTTATTTATATCTCCTAACACACATGGAATAGTATCCCCTTTTAATTTATTCTTTAGGTATGACAGGGATATGGCCGATACCACTGAATCTGTATCTGGATTTTTATGTCCAAAAATATATAGCAATGTAATCCCTCCATAATATAACTTTAGTATTTCATACTATATTATTTTATCAAAATATGCTATTATTTCATAGTGAAAACATAAAGGGACCTAAGTACTTTTGGAATTGACAATTGACAGTTGACAATTGTCAATTAAATGTAGTTTTACTCACTTTGTTCGTAAAATATTATATTCAAATCGGCTTCAACCAATTTGTACCTTAATTGTCAACTGTCAATGGCTAACTGTCAACTAAAATAAAGGGACCCCAGGGTCCCTATTAGTCATTTAACGTATATGAACTTCCCCAATTATTTAAAAATACATGCTCTGTTACATCTTTTTTATGATGATGGGTTGGAGTTTGTTGTATCTCTCCTATTGGGGTCATTGCCACAACTCTGTATTCTTTTGGTATATTTAATATGTCCCTTACCCTATCTTCATCTAATGCTCCTATCCAACAAGTACCATAACCTTCGTTTGTTGCTGCTAAAACGAAATGTTCCATTGCCACTGCACTGTCCACTAAGTAGTATTCCCTGTCGGCCATTATTCCAGACTCTGAAGGATCTGCCACAACTATCATTGCCATAGGGGCACTTTTCAAAGCATTTTTAGCACTGTCTGTATCATTCATTATTGTTTCTGATAGTCTATCCTTTTCATTTTTATTATTTACTAATATCATCTTATAACTGGTGTTGTTTTTCCAAGATGGAGCCCTCATAGCTGCATTTATCATTCTAGATAGTTTTTCTTTATTAACCGGTGTATTAGTAAAGTCCTTAACACTGGTTCTATTTTCTATTACATTATAAAAATCCATAATCAAACCTCCCTTATAAATATTATTTACAAAAGATATAAGATTAATGTAACTTTAATCTGAAATTATATTTTCTATGTGGCTATATATTTTACTAACTCCAATCCACCACTTATCATCTTCTGCATATCTTCTATTAATCCAGATAAAGGGATCCATAAATAATGGTCGTTCCTTTAAAGAATTGGTAATAGTTTTTGCTGCTATTTCTGATGAATCTTTAATATTAGTATTATATTTTATCCAACTTCCAAAAACATTAAAGGGATTATTAGCTATTTCTTTCCCATATTTATTGTCCCTAGGTACAAAACTCTGTTCTTGACCGGTTATTGAAAAAAGTATAATTGGATTTAGATTATATTTTTTAGAGGTTTCTATTATAGTAGAAAAATATGGTTCATCTGTCAATATGGAATCTCTACTATTTAAGTATTCTTTTAATTTGTTTTTATCTATATCTTTATACATGAAAAAATCTGGTATATCTTTATGGGTGTTTTGGACAACCACTTTAAGTGTACTTAGTGTGACTGAGGTTATATTTGACTGATCTATATCTTTCTTTAAAGGGAAATTACTTTTTGTAATAAATATTATTAAGAGTAGAGACAATATAGATGTAGCTATAAACTTTTTATTTAAACTATTATTTTCTAGTATAGGCTCTATGTCCTTACTTTTATTATTTTGATTTTCCATTTTAGTTTCTTTAATACTATTCTGTTGAAATATATAATTTTTTAATTCATTACTGGTTATTTTATTATCGAGATTTTTATTAATCCAATTGGTTAAAGTCTCTATATAGTTATCTTCCTTATTATCCATAGATAACATTTTATCTATAACATCATACTTTACTAATCCCTCTTTATTGTTAATTATCATATCTTTAACCAGTTGTACTTTTATACTTTCTCTATATTTTTCACTAATTCCATCTAAATTATTATCGACTATTCTGTAAACAGAGTCTGAAAATATGGACATACTATGTTTTTCATCTATATTTTTTCTAGTATTTTTTATATAATTTCTTATGGAAATAATATCCTGTTTGTCTAATATTTTTTCTTCCCTTAGTTTTTCTATGTCTTTCATTTCCCCACATCCCTAAAATAGGCTATATAATAATAAACGACTAGATGGGCTAATTTTGTTAGTTTTATATGTATAATATTATGTAGGTGGTCAATATATTGAAGCCCTTAGGTCTTCTTCTAGAAGGCTTATTTATGCTATACTGGTCATTAAAGCTGGGGGATTACGAATCCCCCAGCAACTAAACTTTATTACCAATCCTTCGGCAATTAAACTTTATTACCAATCCTTCGGCAACTAAGCTTTATTACCAATCCTTCGGCAATTAAGCTTTATTATAAATCCTCTAGCAACTAAGCTTTATTGCCAATTCCCCAGCAACTGAATTTTATTATTATATACTATATGGCTTTAAAATCCTTCTGAATATATTCAGAACCTCCACCATGGCTACATCATTTTTTATAGAAATTTTAACTTTCCTGAATACAAAAAAGGTAAACCAAACTTTATGGTCTACCTTTTTCTATTTGTAACTTATATAGCTCTTGTTTCCTCTTTAAGCCAAGCTTTTTCTTCTTCCGTTAAGAATGGTGATAGTTTATCATATACCTCTTTATGATAACTGTTTAACCAGTCTCTTTCTTCCTCTGTAAGTAGATTAACATCCACACCATCTAAGTCCAATGGGCAATAGGATATTGTATCAAACTTCATAAATTGTCCAAACTCAGTTTTTTCATCTTCCACAACCAGTAATGTATTTTCAAGTCTAATTCCATGTTTATCTTTTTTATATACCCCTGGTTCATTGGTAAGGATCATACCCTTTTCCAGTTTAACCTTATTTGGTACTTGACTAAAGTTTTGAGGCCCTTCGTGGACATTTAATAAGAATCCTACTCCATGTCCTGTACCACATTTATAATCTATTCCATATTCCCAAAGAGGTTTTCTAGCTAAAATATCTAGATTAGAACCTGTGGCACCATATAGAAACTTAGCTATGGTTAGGTTTATATGTCCCTTTAATGTAAGGGTAAAGTCCCTTTTCATTTCATCGGTTATATCCCCCAGTACTATTGTTCTTGTTATATCCGTTGTTCCATCTAAATATTGTCCACCGGAGTCTATTAAGAACATAGCTTCATCTTTAAGGGTATACTGACCTTCCTTAGTTGCTTTATAGTGCATCATGGCAGCATGTTCTTTATAAGCTGCTATTGTATCAAAACTTGGAGATATAAAATCTTTTTGTTTACTTCTAAATTCAGTTAACTTCTCATCAGCTGATATTTCTGTTATATTTCCATCTTTAACATTGTTTTTTAGCCAATGTATAAACTTAACTATTGCAACACCATCTTTTAAATGACAGTTTCTTAAGTTTTCAATTTCTGTATCATTTTTTACTGCCTTTAACTTGGTAGTTACTTCTGAATCTTTTATTTTATCCCTATTAAAAGGTATTTGCTTATACATATAGTAATTTGTTCTAAGGGGATCAAATAATATACTATCGGTTATTTTCTTTAAACTATTTTTAAGTTCAGAGTATTCTTTTACCTTTATATCATCTTTTAATAACTCTTCTTTTATATCTTCAGATACCTTATTAGTATCCATAAATATATATGCTCTGGTCTCAGTTACTAAGGCATAGGATATAAATACTGGACTATTGTTTACATCATTACCCCTAAGATTAAATAACCAAGCTATATCATCTAAGCTACTTATTAGATAATTTTTAGCTTTTTTCTTTTTCATTTCATTCCTTACTTCTTTTAATTTTTCTGCTCTTGACTTTCCTGCATATTTTACGTCATGGATAAATACTTTGTCCTTTGGTATCTCTGGTCTATCTTGCCATATTTCATCAACTAAATCATAATCACTATTTATATCTATACCATTTTTATCAAATTCTTTTTTCATATTGTTTACTCTAGTAACTGAAAATAACTTTCCATCAAATCCAACAGTTTCACCACTCTTTAGTGTATCAACTAAATATTCGGTTATTGTTGGAACCTTTGGCTCCCTCATCTTAAATAGTCTTATTCCAGAACCTTTAAGTTGGTCTTCAGCTTGGATAAAGTATCTTCCATCTGTCCATAAACCACCATCATCTTTAGTTATAACAACTGTTCCAGCAGAACCTGTAAAACCTGATATCCAAGCTCTACCCCTCCATCTATCTGCAACATATTCACTCTGATGGGGATCTGAACTTGGAATTATATAAGCATCGATCCCTCTTTCTTCCATAAGGTTTCTTAATTTTTTAACCCTTTCTTTAATATCCATTATTTTGCCCCCTTCTTTATTAGTTAAAAATTATTTATATTTATTACCAAGTATTAAAAATACACTTGATGTCCATGTAAATGCTTTGTCCCTTAGGCCTTCACCGGTTTTGGCATTAAAGTTTTCTGCCATACCATTTTTATTTACCATATTTAAAAATCTATGGGATATCTCTCTTGCTAGTTTCCCATGACCTGACCTTTCTAAACCATCGACAATGATTATTGTCGATGGTGCCCATATGGGACCTCTCCAATAGCCATCATCCCTATAGTATTTACTATATATACTCTCTGTTGATAGTCCATGCTCTGTTAAAAATCTATCCTCTATATCATCTGCTATCTTATTTGTTATTTCTTTAGGTAATAATTGTCCTAAGATTATTGGTACACACATTATAAGACTATCTCCATCATATTTAATGTTATCATTTAAATCCTTTGGAACAAAATTATTATCTATATAAAAATACTCTATAAGAAGATTTATATAATGTTTCATGGCTTTTTCATAGTAATTTGCTTCGCTTTTCAATCCTATCTCCCCTGCCATATGGGATAAGGTTTTCATATTAAGTATTAAAAATGATAATAAGTCTGGACTTTTTACTGGGCTACCATTGTCAAATATGGTACTATTATCCCACCCTGCATCATTACCATGATCATAGGATGGAATATTATTATAATCATAGTCTGTATATTTAAACCAATAATCTGTCCACTTTTTAAGGGGACGATATAGTTCCTTTAATCTATTGTTATTAAAGAACTTTGGATTTTCCTTTATCATATAATCTATTGTCCAGCCATGTATTGGTGGTTTTGTAAAACTGAAGGAACTGTATTTATCGTTGGCAAAGTCAGGTAATAATCCACTGTCATCTTGCATATCAAAAAATATCATTAACTGGTCATATGCTAATTTAGGATTGTTTTTTATAAGGGCCATTGCATTAAAGCAATTATCCCAGCTCCATATATTGGTCATCCAATTTTTTGACATATACATAGCATCTCTGGTTAGGTTATTATCTTTATTAACAACACATGACCATGTTATATAGCTTGCCAATTCCTTTCCCCTCTTATACTTATGGGAAACATCTAGTACATTGTCAAGCCAATTTTTATAACTTTTTCTAACCCTCTCTTCACATACTAGAAAGGATGAATCATAATCTTCATATCTTGGCACTGTCTTAAATTCTTCTATTATTCCATAAAAATATTCCTTAGGAGTAAATATAAATTCTATATATTCACTTCTTTGAATATTCCAAGGGGCTTTAACCTCTATACTGCCATGTTTATTAGTAATGAGATATTTAATATCATTTGTGGCACTATTAATCTTATATTTATCATTTCCTATATTTATACAATTATCATAGTAACCACATTCCATTGTTAGTTTAAGCCCTATCCCTTTACCATATACCCTAAGATTATTGACATTATCTATACAAAATTTAACATATCCATTATCACAGCTTAATGTTAATACATGTTCCTTCATGTCCACTTCATAGGGAACATTATCCCCATTATTATCTACTGTTTCTATCTTAAATACTTTACCATTGTTTGTATTTATATCTCCACCTCTAACGGTTCTTATATACAAATCATCACTATCCCATAATGTAGATATGGCAATATACGAACCATATCTACTAAAGGGAATTTTTTTTATATCAAACATTTCTAACCCTCCTATATAAAGCCTTAGGAGATAATTGATTTTTATCAAATGCCTTTATTTTAATATTAAACTCTATATCCTTTGGTTTTAAAGTATGTCTGTCAAGGGCCCTAGGACCACAACTGTTGCTACCCAATCCATTTTGACCATAATCTATATTTACAGATATAAAGTCCCTTTTCATTAGCTCATTTGTGTGCTTTGCATTTTCTAAATCCTCTGTAGTATAATAGTGTCCACTAAAGTCAAAACTTTCCCCTGTTATAAATAGGCCCACACCCCTTATATCACTAATGGCTAACCATCTTGTATCGGTGTGATTACCATTTTCTTGAGGATATACATAATCTACAAATAAATCATCAACTGTAGCCTTATATGTTCCCATTGGATTTGACTCTTTGCTGTCTACATATGACTGTCCACTTCTTCCATGCCAATGGAAGTTATTTATGCTTTCCTTTACTTTAAAGTTATAACCTAACCTAGGCATAGCTTCAGGCCTTTTTCCAAAGGGTTTTAGCTTAGTACCTATATCCACTACTCCATTTCCATATATAGTATAGGTTATATCACTATTATAACCAAAGTCCCTATTAGGTGGTGCCGATATCCCTTTTATATTTATAATACATTTATCATCTTCTACTGTATAGTTACTATCCATTACATAGGATTTCATAAGATGGATAAATTGTTTCTTCCACTCTTTAACTAGGTACATATCATTATCTATGGTGGCTCTCCAAAAGTTTAATGTTAATCCATCAACCAGTAGACTTCTACCATTGTATATAAAACTTTTAAATTTACCATATAGTAAATCAAACTCTATATTAAAGTCACTTCCATCTATTTTTAGTATATTGTCTTCTTCTGTTATTCTTAATGTCTCCCCCTTAAGACTATTTCCAAATGATTTGTTTCCAATGGGTAATAGGAAATTTTCTATACTAACTATATGTCCAGCACTGGCATAACTTTTATCCCTATTCAATACAAACTTTATCTCCATATAATAGTCTGTATCTTCATTATAGTTATTTAAATCTATATCTATATTTATATCTTTATCTGCTCCAGGATTAATATGACCAAAATCAACTTTTCCAGACTCTAATATCTTGCCATCAGATTTTATACTATATACCATATCTAAATGACCAAGATCTATAAAACTATAGTTGTTTTTTATATTTACTAGTCCTTTAGTTAAGTCTATAGCTTTAATTTTAATTGGTTCAATTATTTTTTTATATTCGTATAAACTGGGGCTTGGAGTTCTATCGGGCATTACAAGACCATCTATAACAAAGTTACTATTATTTGGCTTATCTCCATAGTCCCCTCCATATTTATAATATACTTTTCCATTTTCATCTGCTGTTTTAATACCATGGTCTATCCATTCCCATATAAATCCTCCGTGGAGCCTATTATATTTTTCATAGATTTCTTCATACTCCTTAAGACCACCGGGACCGTTTCCCATAGCATGACCATATTCACAATGTATATGGGGTTTTCCCTCTTCTTTGCCTATCTTTTCTAACTTTTCAAAGGATGAATACATGGTACTATATACATCACTTACTTCACACTTTACATCCCCTTCATAATGAATAGGTCTTGTATCATCTATTTCTCTAGTTTTCTTAGCCATGGCTTTTTGATTACAACCAAATCCTGACTCATTACCTAGGGACCACATTATTATAGATGGATGGTTTTTATCCCTATTTACCATCCTCTCCATTCTATCCACATAAACCCCTTCCCAATCTGGGTCATCACTTATTAAGCTTAAGTTCCCTATTTCCTCAAAACCATGACATTCTAAATCAGTTTCATCTATAACATATAAACCATACTGATCACATAGATCATAAAACCTGGGATCGTTGGGATAATGGGATGTCCTTACTGCATTTATATTAAAACTTTTCATCATCTCCACATCTTTTACCATGGTGTCATAGGGTACATATCTACCGAGTTCAGGATGGAAGTCGTGGCGATTAACTCCGTGTAACATTATTTTTTTACCATTTAAAAGTAGATTTTCACCCTTTATTTCTATTTGTCTTACTCCAACTCTTTGGCTTATATGCTCTATTTCTTCATTATCTATTAATGTTACAACTAAGTTATAAAGATAAGGATCCTCTGCTGACCATAGTTTAGGGTTGTCTATTTTTATGTTATGATCTACAGTCTTTGATTTATTATTAGAAACCATTATTGCTTCTGAAGTTTCTTCTATTATTAATTTATTGCTTTTATCAAATAATCTATATTTTAGCTTATATTTTTTACTATCATTATACAGATTTTCTATTGTAGTTTTTATATTTATATTTCCATTTATATAGTTATCATCCAATGTGGTTTTTATATGGATATCATTTATATGTCCTTTATCCCTTTTAAATAATGATACATCTCTAAATATACCACTTAAATACCACATGTCCTGATCCTCTAAATAACTTCCATCGCTCCACTTAAGAACCTTTACTGTAACAGAGTTTTTACCCAAGTTTATATACTTTGATATATCAAATTCACTGGGGAGCTTACTGCCTTTACTATAGCCAACAAAATTTCCATTTACCCATAGATAAAATGCGCTATCTACCCCTTCAAATCTTAATATACTCTGTTTATCATCCCAGGAGTGGTCTATATAAAATGATGTTCTATAACAACCTGTGGGATTGTTTTTAGGTACATGGGGTGGATTTATTGGGAAGGGATATAAGAGATCTGTATAATGCATATCCCCATAGCCTTCCAATTGCCAGTTACTTGGAACTGGTATAGTGTCCCAGTCTTTATCAGCAAAATCCCTTTTATAAAATTCCTTCGGTAGTTTATCAGGATGATCTGTAAAAAGGAATTTCCAGTCACCATTTAACAATTTAAATCTATCATTAACTCCCCTTTCGTAGCTAAGGGCATCTTCTATATTGTTATAAGATATAAAGTAAGCTCTACTATCTAACCTGTTTTTATGTATTATATTTAGATTTTCCCAATCCTTTTTTTTCATTATGACATCCCCCTTTGCTTAGTTAAGAATTATTTATTTCACCTTTTCTATTTCCCCTTATAAACTTCCATTTTGTTTCTGCTGTTATTATGGATATAAAAACCACAACAGAGCCTATAATCATTTGCACAGTAAAGGGGTCTCCTAAGATTATAACTGATAATAAGCTTCCAAATACTGCTTCAAGACATAATATTATTGCAGTATGGGTTGATGTTGTATATTTCTGAGCAACAGTTTGAATTAAAAATGCAACCAGTGTACTAAATACCCCCAAATACAATATTGCCATAATACCTTTAGTAGTTACACTATTTGGTATAGGTTCAAATATAAATGATAGTACTATGGACAGTACTGCTGCCGTTATAAACTGTATAACTGTAAGGATCACTGGGTCATGCTTTTTAGCAAATAATCCTATGGAAACTATATGACATGCAAACAATAGGGCACATAGTAGGGTAAGACTATCCCCTTTATTTATATCTATCCCTTTATTTAAAGTAAGTAGTCCTATTCCTATAACCGCTAGAAAAGCTGCAATAAAGTTATATCTGTCTGGTTTTTCTCCTTCCACAATCCAATATAAAAATGGAACCATAACAACATTAGTCCCTGTTAAGAATGCCTGTTTAGATGGGGTTGTATAATATATCCCCATGGTTTGGGCAGCAAAGGCTGAAAATAGGAAAAAACCTATTATAGCTCCAGCCACCACATCATTTTTATTTGCTTTCTTTAATCTCTTAAAAAACACTATAACCATAAGTATGGAAGCTATGGAAAATCTAAAGGCATTCATATACAAAGCGGTAATGGAATTTGATGCTATCTTTGTGGCTACAAAGCCACTTCCCCATATGATAGCTACTAAAAGTAATGATAAATCTGCATATAAACTCTTATGATCTCTTTTCATAAATCCTCCTTTAAAGTCACTATTTTTCTTTGAATTTATTTGGAGTGTTAACAGCAAGTAATCTCACTATTTTATTTGTGTAGTTAGACCAATTATGACTTACATTTGAACTAATATGGGCACTATCACCTGGATATAAATCATATCTTTTATCTCCAACATACAGGGTTAGTATCCCTTCTAATATATATATAAACTCTTCACCTTCATGACTATATCCTTCCACATCCTCGTCATCGCTACTGGGAAGTACTTCTATAAGTCTTGGAAACATATCTTTATCCATTAGACTATTTGATAGTTGATAATGAATAAATTTTGAATTATCTATTTTAAATATTTCCTTCTCATGATGTCTAACAATATCATCCTGTTTATTCTTGGGAACTACGAAGAAGTAACCTAAATCTATTTCAAAAACATCTGCTATCTTTTGTAAAGAATCTATTGCTATAGTTGTAAGACCCCTTTCAAGTTGAGATAAAAAACCGGTTGATAAATCTGTTTTATCACTTAAGTCTTTAAGGGTCATATCTTTACCTTTCCTCAGCTCCTTAATTTTTTTCCCAATATCATCATGCATAAAATTCCTCCTTATTTTTTATAAAATTTATCTATATTATCTATTATATTATATCAGATAATAGATTTCATCATTTTTATGAAAAAAGTTTATATTTATGAAATTTGACATTAGCTATTACTATGGCTAAAATATACTAGGTGATATAAAGTGATAATGACATATTAGAAAGGGGACATAAAATGAATACATATACTACAATGGGAGTATGTACAAAACAAATTTCCTTTGATATTGAGGATAATAAGGTTTATAATGTGAGTTTTTTTGGTGGGTGTCCTGGAAATCTAGAGGGAATAGCCAGTCTAGTAGAGGGCATGGATATAAATGATGCAATAAATAAACTTAAAGGTATAAAATGTGGACCTAAAAGTACATCTTGTCCAGACCAATTGGCAAAGGCCCTTGAGGAGTATATTAAAAATAAGGTAGCGTAGGATTGAATAAAAGGGCCAAGGGCCCTTTTATTTTGTTCATGGTTCAGAGGCAAAATATCTAAAAGAATTTTATTATTAAAATCTTTTTACTTTAAACTATGTTATACCAGTTAGTTGTTTCCATTATTTATTGTATACTTTTTATAAAATAGTATATATTCTTTTCAATTTTTCTTATTTTCTTTATATTTTATTGTCTTTTTACAATATCTTTAATAATCACTGCATATTACCTATTTAAAGGGAATTATTATGTATTAATGACCTTACATATTTTTGTATTCTATAAATTAATCTTATTTTTTAATAGCCTAATTTAATGGAGTTCTACATATGCAATATATACTAATTACATATATTATTTTTTTAATACTTTTGTTATATATTACAAATATAGTTGTGTTAACGTTTTCATATGTTGATTTATATATTTTTGTAATATACACTTATCTTTAAAATCAGATCTGATTCACTTTCAGGAAAACTTTTTCCTGTTTTTTTAGTTGTTTTCGTCATAATTTTAACATTTTTATTTAAATCTAAGGAGGAATATAATGGATAGTGATAAACCAGTAGATAGTAAGGACTCAGGAATAGATATGTTGTATGAAATCAATGATAAACCTCCTATTCCTGTGGCAATATTATTAGGATTTCAACATATCATAGCTGCCTTTGGAGGTATAGTTGCAGTTCCTTTAGTTATAGGTAGTGCTTTAGGACTCTCTGTATCCGATGCTGCTTTTTTAGTTAGTGCGTCAATTTTCGTGGCAGGTATAGCTACCTTTATACAAGCTAAAGGCATAGGACCTATAGGTGCTCGAGTTCCCTGTATTATGGGTACTGACTTTACATTTGTTGGTCCATCAATTGCAGTTGGACAAACTATGGGTATGGGACTTCCGGGAATATTTGGTGCAACAATTTTAGGATCCTTTACAGAAATTATATTAAGTAGATTTATAAAACCACTAATGAGATTTTTCCCACCGGTTGTTACCGGTACAGTTGTTACCCTTATAGGTCTGACCTTGCTTCCAGTCTCCATAGATTGGGCCGCTGGAGGAGCAGGTGCTGCCGATTATGGAAGTCTAACTAATGTAACTTTATCTATGATAGTTATGGCTATAGTTATTGTATTAAATAGGTATGGTAAAGGAATATTCAGTAGTGCATCTATTCTTATAGGTATAATAGTAGGATATATAATAAGTTATCCTTTAGGATTGCTTGATTTCACAGCTGTTAATGATGCCCAGTGGGTTGCTCTACCTCAAATATTTAAGTTTGGTGTTGATTTTAAATTAGCGGCGGTTGTACCATTTTTAGCTGCATATTTAGTTACATCAATTGAAACAATAGGTTGTTTGATGGCAGTTGGAGAAGCTTCAAATAAAAGTTTATCCAGTGATGAGCTAGGTTCTGGACTTTTAGCCGATGGTGTAGGTAGTTTTATAGCAGGTTTCTTTGGTGCTGGTCCTAATACATCCTTTAGTCAGAACGTAGGGCTTATTCCAATGACAAAGGTTGCAAGTAGATTTGTTGTTATTATATCCGGTATAATATTAATGCTTTTAGGTATATTCCCTAAGGTAGGTGCATTAATTGCCATAATGCCAGACCCCGTTTTAGGTGGTGCAGGTATTGTTATGTTTGGTATGGTTGCGTCTTCTGGTATAAAAACATTAAGTAGGGTTAAGTTAAATAACCGTAACCTTCTTATTATAGCGGTATCAGTTGGCTTAGGATTAGGTATAACTGTAAGACCTGACTTTATCGCTAATCTACCAAATTGGTTAAAGATGTTATTCTCATCGGGAATAAGTACAGGTACTATAGTTGCCCTTATACTGAATATATGCCTTAAAGAGGAAAAACCTAATGTAGAAAAAAATATCAGTAAGAAAGTAGCTTAAAGAAACTCCAAATAGGATTTATTAAAATTATTGACAAAGTAATAAAAAAGAAACTCCAAAGAGAGTTTCTTTTTTATTAAATTCTTGCTCTCTACACAAAACAAAGGTTCCTTTGTTGTAACTTTAAATTTTCGTAATATTCTTGATTTTATAAAATATAATTGATAAAGTATAGTTGGATAATTATAAGGGGGTGTAGTTGTGAAAGTTGAAATGTCAAAATATTTATTTAATACTAAAGACATATTAAAAGAACTGATTTCTAAATTGTCAGAAGATTATAATTATGTTTCAGTGTTAGGTACCGACATATCAGGTAAAAGTTTCAGTGTAACAAGAACAGGGATCGATATCGGGGATTCCCACTTGACGGAACGGGGGTTTGTTTTAAGAGTTCATAATGGTATTAACTACTCAGAGTTTTCCTTTAATAAAATTGATAATATAGACAGTCTCATTGAAAATGTAAAAAACAAAATTAATGGTGACTTAGAAAGACTAAAAAACTCTAATATCAAAATTAGCTCCTATCCTATTATAGAGGAAGAGAAAATAGAAAAATCTTTTCATGGAGATGTAGAAATTCTTCCTAGTGAAGTAACTGATAGGGAAAAGATAGATAGGATGACAAACATTATGAATAAAGCTCTATCTTCTTCAGAACATCTTATTGATTTTAGGGTTGGCTATAATGAAATTCATATATCTAAGGTTTTTGTATCAACTAAAAAAGATCTAGAACAAACATACATAGCTTCTGAAGGATACCTTGCTCCTATAGTTCGAAGGGACAATAATACTAAATATAATTTTGAAGGTTTCTCAGGACTTAAAGGAGCTGAAATATTAGATGAAATGGAAAGTGGATATGAACAAGCAATAGAAACTGCTGTTAATCTATTGGATGCTAAGAAGGTTAAACCAGGGGAATATGATATAATTTGTGCTCCTGATATTACTGGACTTATAGCCCATGAGGCCTTCGGTCACGGTGTTGAAATGGATATGTTTGTTAAAAATAGGGCAAAGGCTGTTGAGTATCTAGATAAGGCTGTTGCTTCTGATTTAGTAGTTATGCACGATGGAGCTAAAGCGGCTAAACAAGTAGGATCTCACCTTTTTGATGACGAGGGAACTATGGGTACAGATACAGTTATTATAGATAATGGAATCCTTAAAACCGGTATATCAGATTTATTATCTGCCCAAAGGCTTGGTACCAAGCCAACAGGAAATGGAAAAAGGGAGTCCTTTGAAAGAAAGGCCTATGCCCGTATGACCAATACCTTTATTTCCCCTGGAAATGATGACTTAGAGGATATAATAGCATCAATAGATAAGGGTTATTTACTTGAAGGATTAATGAGCGGTATGGAAGACCCTAAAAACTGGGGTATACAATGTATGATCCTCCAGGGTAAAGAAATAATAGATGGAAAATTAACTGGAAATATTATAAGCCCTGTTATAATGACAGGATATGTTCCCGATCTATTAAAGTCTATATCCATGATTTCAAAGGAAGAAGATTTTAAACTCTTCGGTTCTGGTATGTGTGGAAAGGGTCACAAGGAATGGGTTAAAAACTCTAATGGAGGCTCCTATATTAAAGCTAGGGGGAGGTTAGGTTAATGATAGATAATATTAAAAATATACTATCAACCATTGATGTAGATGGTTGGAAAATAATAGAGACTAAAACTAAATCTACTGAACTATTCTTTGTAAAAAAAGAACTTGATATGAATAGGGGAAAAGATGTACATCATATAAAGGTCTTTGTCTATAAAGATTTTGTAGAAGATAATACAAAATATAAAGGCTCATCATCAACAAATATATCACCTACTATGGATGATACGGAAATAAAAGAAAAGTTAGAAGATGCGGCCTTTGCAGCAACCTTTGTTAAGAATGAATATTATCCTTTAGTAAAGCCTGTTGATATGGATGTTAAAAATATGAATAGTACATCTAGGCCCATATCAGAGTGGGTAAATGGACTAGTAGACGGTATCTTTAAATACGATACATTAGAAAAGGGAAGTATTAATTCATCGGAATTATTTATAAATGATGTATCAACAAGGATAGTTAACTCTGAAGGAGTAGATGTTTCCTATGAAGGTTATGAGGGACAATTGGAGTTTATTACAAATTGGACTGAAGATGGGGAAGAAATCGAACTATATAGAGATATTAAATTCTCTGATTATAATCCTGATTATTTAAGTGAGGAAGTAAATCACATGCTTAATATGTCAAAGGAAAAAGCAATGGCGACTAATACTCCAAACCTTGAAAAACAAACAATCCTATTAACAGGAGAACCTGTTAAAGAATTTTTTAACTATTATTACCAAAGGGCTAATACCAGGGCCATATATGAACAAATATCAACAGAAAAACTTAATGAGAGTATCCAAGGAGATAGTATTAACGGGGATTTAGTTACAATAAAACTGGATCCTGTTATGAATAACTCTTCAAAGTCCAAGCCCTATGATAATGATGGTTTACCCCTTAAAGAAGTTACAATAATAAAGGATGGAATACTAAAGTCCTACTGGGGTAATACTAGATTCAGTAGTTATTTAGATATAGAACCTACAGGTGATATTGAAAATATAGTTGTAGAGGGTGGAAGCAAATCAGTAGAAGACTTTAAGAAAGAACCTTATTTAGAATTACTTGCTTTTTCTGATTTTCAAGTTAATCCAATAACAGGGGATTTTGCAGGAGAAATAAGACTTGGAAGATATTTTGATGGTGAAAAAACAATTCCAGTATCCAGCGGTTCAATCTCCGGTAACATAAAAGAAGTTCAAAAGAATATGTATCTATCCAAGGAGATTAACCAAGATAATAACTTTATAGGTCCAAAAACAATACAGCTATTTGACATAGATATCTCAGGAAGTTAAAAAACCTGGGACAAAGGGCCAGTCCCTTTGTCTTAGGTTTTATCTATTATTTATTCCTTTTTTACTTAATATATTTTCTATATCCTTCATTTGACCTTTATCCACTTTAAACATAGGTCCATTCATAATGTTATTTAATTCAAGTCTAATCTCATAAACTATTCCATTTTTTCTATGGGATTTTATCCATCTATATGATTTCACATCCTCCCATTTTATAAATCTATTAAATGCAAAAATTCCATCTTCATATATTGGGGTTGACCTTGTATAAGTATATTCGGTTGTGGCATAAATTGATATAAACTGCCATAAGGGAATCATAACATTAAATTCAAACTCTTTAGATATAATCTCTGATATTAATATAAATAAAAGAAGTATTATATAAAATCCAAATATCCATCTAGCTAAACTTTGATAGGATGATACTGCCTTTACTTTTCTTATATGATATATTATATTGTTTTTCCCTTTGAATTTAATATGGTTTTTAATAATTGGAATAGCCATAATTGATATAGATAACGTAATCAATAAAATACTGATTAACTCAAGTATTGATATTTCTCCATTTAGAGAATAAAAAACAGATATAATTGTAGCTATTATAGTTATGGCATAAATAGTTATCATAAAGTAATTTTTGTGGTCACTATGTATACTATTTAGTTCCCTTCCTACCACTTTTGCATTTCCCATTTGATCTATTGACTTATCTACCGCTTCATTTTCACTATACCCCATATCAATATAGTCTTCCGATATGGCTAATATATGATCTTTTAACTCTTCTTTAGTATTATTAACAACCTCTTGATCTTTTATATAGTTTGAAACTCTACCTAGATAATCATCTATTTTTTTATATTCCATCTTACATTCCCTCCCTTAGCACTTTGTTTACAGTTTTACTAAAGGTATTCCACTCTTTTTCTTTGCTAGAAAGCTCTTTTTGCCCTTTTTTTGTTATTTTATAATATTTTCTTTTTCTAGAATTTTCTTTTTTCTCCCAGTAGGCTTCTACTAATTTTTTCTTCTCTAAGGAATGTAGTATTGGGTATAATGTACCTTCTTTTAATTTAAAAACACCATCGGATATAACATTTAATTTTTTTATAAGACCATATCCATACATGGGTTCATTGGACAAAAGGGATAATATCAATGTTTCAGTACTCCCCTTTAATAGTTCTTTGTTCATAGTACCCCTCCTATACTTAGTAATACTATGCCTCGAAATCCTATGTATAGATTATCACTTACTCTTTTCATTGTCAATAAAAAAACCTGGGACAAAGATACTGTTCCTTTGTCCCAGGTTTTATCAGTAAATGTGACAAGCCACTCTATGGCCATCTTCCACTTCTTTAAACTCTGGCTCTACGTTGTTACACTTTTCCATTCTAAATTTGCATCTAGTTTTAAACCTACAGCCTAAAGGAGGATTTATAGGACTTGGTACATCGCCTTTAAGTATTTGTCTATCTCTACTTTGGGCCAAGTCAGGGTCTGCTATAGGTATTGATGACAATAATGCCTTTGTATAAGGGTGAAGTGGCTTTTTATATAGCTTATCACTTCTAGTTAGCTCAACTAATTTTCCTAAATACATAACCCCTATTCTATGGGATATATGTCTTACCATTGATAAATCATGGGATATAAACAAATAAGTTAAACCAAACTCCTGTTGTAAATCCTTTAGCATATTTATAACTTGAGCTTGTATAGATACATCAAGGGCAGATGTTGGTTCGTCACATAATATAAACTTAGGTTTTACAGATAAAGCCCTAGCTATTCCTATTCTTTGCCTTTGACCTCCACTAAACTCTTGAGGATACCTATATATGTCTTCTTTATTTAATCCAACCTTTTGTAATAACTTAAATATAATATCTTCTCTATCCTTTTTACTAACCCCATAACTATCTAAGGGTTCATTTATAATATCCTTTACAGTCATATAGGGATTTAATGATGCAAAGGGATCTTGAAATATTATTTGCATATCTTTTCTATACGGTTTTAATTCCTTATCGTTTATAGATGATATATCCTTACCATTAAATATTATACTTCCCTCTGTGGGGTCATATAGTCTAGTTACAGTTCTTCCCAATGTGGATTTTCCACATCCCGATTCCCCAACAAGACCTAGGGTTTCCCCTTTATTTATATCAAAGGTAATATCGTCAACTGCTTTAACATATTGGTTCTTATCGTTAAAAAAACTTTTTTTAACTTTAAAGTATTTTTTTATATTTCGTATTTCCATTAAAGGACTAGTCATCTAAATCCCATCCTTCCCATTTAACCAACACATGGATTTATGTTTTTCATCTATTAAAAATCCCTTAGGTCTTTTATCTTTGCATATTTCCCTTCTATATTTACATCTACTATAAAAAGGGCATCCCTTAGGGGCATTTAATAAATTAGGTGGAGAACCATCTATAGGCATAAGTCGGTCTTCATCTCCTAATTTGGGTATTGAGCCTAAAAGCCCTTTTGTATAGGGATGGTTAGGTTTATAAAATATATCCCGAACTGATCCCTCTTCCATAACAAGACCTCCATACATAACTAGAACTCTATCACAGGTTTCTGCAACAACCCCTAGATCATGGGTTATTATAATAATAGATGTCTTGGTTTTATCCTTTAGTTCCTTCATAAGTTCTAATATTTGAGCCTGTATTGTAACATCAAGGGCTGTTGTAGGTTCATCGGCTATTAATAAATCCGGTTCACAGGATAGTGCCATGGCTATCATTGCTCTTTGTCGCATACCTCCACTAAATTCATGGGGATAATTATCTATCCTAGTCTTAGGAGATGGTATACCAACTATATCTAAAAATTCTATAGCCTTTTCTCTGGCTTTTCTTTTATTTAACCCCTTATTTTTTATTAAAACATCAGTCATCTGTTCTCCAATTGTATATACTGGATTTAAAGATGTCATAGGATCTTGAAATATCATTGCGATTTTATTACCCCTTATATCCCTTAATTTCTTTTTGGGATAATCTATTATATTTTCACCATTAAATATTATTTTTCCATCTTTAATTTCCCCTGGCTTCTTTATAAGTCCCATTATTGACATGGAAGTAACACTTTTACCACTTCCCGATTCACCTACTATTCCTAAAACTTCTCCTCTTTTAACAGCAAAATCTACTCCCCTAACAGCTTGTACTTCCCCAGTTTTGGTATAAAATGAAGTTTTTAAGTTTCTAACCTCTAATATTTCTTTCATCGGTTGTCCCCCCTTGATTCAAGGGTATTTCTGATAGTATCTCCTAATATATTAAAACTAAGAACTGTTAGTAAGATAAACATCCCTGGAAAAATTCCCAAGTATGGTGCTTCATCCATATACCCTTGGGATTTACTTAACATACTACCCCAAGAGGCATCGGGAGCTTGTACACCCATTCCTAAAAAACTAAGGGCCGACTCAGTAAGTATTGCCCCAGCTATACTTAAAGTAGCAGCAACAATAACTGTAGGTAGTACATTGGGAATTATATGCTTTCTTATTATCTTTAAATTTGAGACACCTAAACTTTTTGCATACAATACGTATTCATTACTTTTTATACTTAATGTTTCTGCCCTAACTAATCTCGCCGTTCCCATCCAACCAAGTAGACCTATAATTAGAACTATTATTCCAATACTAGGCTTAAGATAGGCATTTAAAACAAGTATTATAAAAAAACTGGGTATTGACATCAATACATCAACTCCCCTCATTAAAAAGGAATCTAATCTTCCTTCAAAATATCCACTTATTGAACCTACTATAGTGCCAATAGTTGTGGATATCAACATTGATAAGAAACCAACACTAAGGGATATTCTACCCCCATATAATATTCTAGTAAAATAGTCTCTTCCCATTATATCAGTACCAAATATATTAGTTTTATTTGGAGACTTTAATCTACTTGACATATCTATTTTATTAGGTTCATAGGGTGATAAAAATGCCAATATGGATATAAGTGTAAATAAAATTATTATAAATAATGCTACTTTTCCTAATTTGTTGTTAAATATTTGTTCCTTAAGTCCTCTTATTAGTTTTCTATACATGCCATCACCTCATATTCCCAATTCTAGGGTCAACTATTCCATACAATATATCTGCTATTAAATTCCCTACTATAAGTAATAGGGCCGTTAGCATGGTAGTTGCCATTATAACTGGATAATCGTAATTAAATATGGAGTCAACTCCCAGTCTCCCCATACCTGGCCATCCAAATACAGTTTCCGTTACGAAAGCTCCCGTTACAATAGAGGGTAAACTCATACCTAGTATTGTTATTATAGGAAGCAACACATTTTTTAACACATATTTAAACATAATTTTATATTTTGAAAATCCATAGGCTTCCTCTGTCCTGACATAGTTTTCATTAAGTTGTACAATAGTACTAGAGCGAACATACCTGGTATATACCGATATACTTGAAAAACTTAATACAGTACAGGGAAGGATACCATGTTTTATAACATCTAGTACAGAATTCTCAATCCCTATGGTTCTCATTCCAACACTTGGAAGCATTCCGAATTTATATGCAAATATATATATAAGTAATATACCAAACCAAAAACTAGGTATAGATATTCCCACATAAGATATTGTTGTTATTATATTATCTATAAGCTTTCCTTTCTTTTTTGCTGTATATAAACCTAGGGGAATTGATATAAAAAGGGATATTAAAAGGGAGCTTCCCATAAGTCCTACTGTCGCCGGTATTCTTGATTTTATAACCTCTGTTACCGGTCTAAAATCTATTAATGAGTACCCTAGATCTCCCTTTAATACTTTTCTAATCCATTTGATATATTGTATATGTATGGGATCATTAAGTCCTAGTCTTTCCTTAACTGCTTGTATCTCCTTGGCATTCATCTTAGGTGATATGTAGCTAGTCGATGGATCCCCCGGTGCTATATGCATAAGGGTAAAGGATATTATGGATATTACAAGTAACATAATAGCTGCCTGTATAATCCGTTTTAAAATATATTTTGTCATATTTCACCAACTTTCCCGTTAATTTAATAAGACAGTTCTAAGAGAACTGTCTTATTTTTTATTATTCAACCATATATATTTGAGATAAATCATTGAACATATGAATAGGAGCAGGCTCTGCCTCTTCTAATCCTTTAAACTTAGGATTAGCTGCAACTATTGCATAACCATAGGATACTGAATACATTGGAGCATCGTCCATTATCTTTTGTTGTATATCCTTATATAACTGTTCTCTTTTCTCTTTGTTTGTCTCTTTTGCTGCCTCATCCCATAACTTATCTACTTCAGGATTACTATAAGAATTCACATTATTCATACTACCTGTTTTAAATACTTGGGCATATGATGACGGCTCTTTACCATATATGTATCCATTAAATGCCATGTCATACTCAGTATTATGCTCTGTATCAAATAATGCATTATAGAAGGATGCCATATCCATTGCCTTAAGTTCCACATTTATTCCCACTTCTTTTAGATATTGTTGAACTAATAGTTCTCTAACATCATCTTTACCTATATAAGCCATAGTTAATGTAACATCTTTAAGACCACTTTCTTTTAATAGCTCCTTAGCTTTTTCTGGATTATATTTATATTTTTCTACATCATCGGTCTTATAAAGGGTCTTATCCGCAAAGAATGAATAGGCAGGTTTTGCATATTCAGTTGATATATAAGTTGCCTTTAATATTTCCTCTCTATCAAGGGCATAGGATATTGCTTTTCTTAATTTTTTATTTTTAAGTTCTTCATTATTTTGATTAAATATTATATAGTCCAATCTATCTTCATCAAATGCTAGTATATTTGCCTTTTGGTCAAATTTTTCAACATTTTCAGCTCGGATACCCATAATATCTATTTCTCCATTTTTAAATGCTATTTCAGCTGAAGATGCCTCAGGTATTATTCTATATACAACTTCATCTAAATGGGGAGATCCCTTAAAGAAGTCTTTAAATTTAGCCAACGTTATAGTTTCTCCTGGCTTTCTTTCTTTAAATTTAAATGGCCCCGAACCAATGGGATTATTATTAACATCATTTGCCTGAATATTTTCTATTCCACCATATACATGTTCTGGGAACATTCTTATTCCACCTATTGTATCTAAAAATCCAACCTGAACCTCTGGTAATATAAACTTAACAGTTAGATCATCGATTTTTTCTAATTTAATTTCACCCTTTGAGGTTATAAAACCATCTCTCAAATGACTACCTTGATTTTTATCCATTATAGTATTGAATGTAAATACTAAGTCATCTGCAGTTATTTTCTCTCCATCATGCCATTTTAAATTGTTTCTCAATTTAACAGTATATGATAGATAATCATCAGATGGTTTAACCTCTTCCGCTAACCAATAATCTACGTCGTCACCCTTTAAATAATATAGTGGTGAAAATATATGGTTTACTAAAGTTAATGTAGTCCTATCATTTCCATATAGAGGATGTATCACTCTAGAGTCAGAACTAACCCTAAATATCATTCTTCCCCCTTCAACTTTCTTAGGTTCACTAGAATCTTTATTACTATCTTCTTTTTTAGCTTCTTCTTCATTACTTCCTGTTGCTGAAGTTTCCTTTGATTCATTATTTGATGAATCATTACTTCCACAACCAACAAATATTAGGGAAGTTGTCAACACTAAAATTAGTAAAATACTTATTGTTTTTTTATTCATTCCACTACCTCCATTGCTTTATTTTTTCAACTACAGGAATTATAGCATAGTTTTAGTAAAAGTATGTTACCAATTCTTAATTATAAAGTCTTTTAATAATAGTGAAATTTATATAGATTTTATCTATGTAAAACCTAGGATAGTCCCTCGGTGTAAGGTTTTTGGGACAGCAAAAAAGCAGGTACGGGGGATACCTGCTTTCTTTCGAATCTATATATATTGTTAAAAAGGGGTTTGGGAAAGTTTAAGTTTTTAATATAACTTGTTTCTATATATATTAAACTATATTCTAAGGCTTTTTAATATGTAGAACATTAACAAATGTTGTAGAATAAAAGAATAATAGTTATTAATCTATTTGTTAGAACTATAACCTATACCCCTACTAAATACCTATTTATTAAGTCTTTAAAAATTTACAGACAATTCATTGGTATTTGTTAAATATAAATAAAGGGCTTATTTTACCACAAAAAAAGATCACATAAAAGTGATCTTTTTTATTTCATATCTTCCATTGCCTTTATAGCAGCTTCCCTTGCAGCTATAATTTCTGCTTCCCTTCCTGATATATAAAGTCTTCCATACTTACCTAACGGTTCAAAGTCTACTACCTTAATATCCTCGTGTTTTTCCGCTTCATTTACAGCCTTAGTTATATACGCTGCCGGTTCTACTTCCATACTAAATACGCTTTCCCCTGGAATTAATAAAGACCCGTTTCTAAATCTATTTATAAGTTGAGCTTGATAGGGGTCTATATTATGTATAATCTGTTCCGATACAATAATAGGTTTTACCCTATCTTCCACTGTAAGACCACACATATTAAGTATAACATTTCCAGCATCTTTAACCGACGCCACATCTGTTGAATGGACCTCTATCATTCCAAATTCCCTTTCTACAAATTGAAATCCAGGTTTTACATTGGACCTTTTAAGGGCAGCATCCAATATAGTTAATATGTGACTACCGGGCTTTAATTCTATGTAAAGCTGGGCCATGCCGGCTAAAGCAACGTCTCCCTTTACCACCGTACCTGTAAGGGCTGCGTACTGGGGTTGCATATTATCTATAAATGAGAAGGCTCTTAGTGTTAAATTTTCTTTCATTTTATCACTCCATTATTTATAATGAATAATTACTCTATACTTTACTTATGTTACCCAAAAATAAAGATTACAAATCTACATTATCATTTATTATACCATCTTATAGCCATTTGTTATTGGTAAAGATATATAAAGCTTATAATGCCTATGTACAATATTTATATTATTATATAAGATCTCTAAAATTTACCCTTTCAAGTTCATATATTAATGTATACTGTGCCCTCTTTAGAGCATTTTTTATGCTACATTGACTAGTTTTATTATTACAACCATCCTCTTCACTTAAGCATCTATTTATATATATAGGTCCATCTATTAACTCTATGACATCCTTCATAGTTATATCTCTGGGATTTTTATTTAATGTATATCCACCATTTACACCTCTATAGGACTTTGTAAGTTCACCTTTAGTTAGTTTTCTCATTATCTTAAGGGTAAATCTTATTGGTATTTCTTCATCTTCTGATATTGTTTTAGCATCGGCAATATTACCCTTTCCCAATCTAGAAAGATACAGTATTATTTTCATGGCACAATCTGCTTCTTTAGTCATTTTCATGTTTTATTCCCCACCTTAAAGTATACCTTTTGTGTATGATTTTATTATAGAGTATCGGTTCTGTCAATGATTTGATAGTATAACAAAAGGAAAGAAGGGACCTAGGTCCCTTCTTTCCTTTTGTTATACTGGGGAATAATTCCCTTCTATTTATTTAAATAGTCCTGCCACTCTCCACTAAGTTCTAATAGGTCTTTTCCATAAACTTTATAGAATGAATCTTCTAAGTCATTATTTATACTTATCTTGTATAATTCTACATATTTATCTAATCCATACTCTTTTTCTAAGTATTTAGAAAATGAAATAACTTCAGAATAAAACACGTTTTTATCTATTTCTTTGGGTATTGTATAAAAATTTAAATACTCAAAGGGAATATATTTATCACTATTTATAATATTCTTAGCCTTTTTATGGATTTCAGTTGTCTTTTCATCGTCATATAACAGAGTATAATATAATCCATTTCTTACAAATAAAAAATAATTTGAACCTATTTTTTCTTCCATTAGGTATTCATAAATCCCATATTTATAAAGTCTCTTATCTTTAAATTCATATATTTCATCTAAGGCTGTTGAAGTCCATTTATTTGTATACATATTTTTCATATCTTCAATTGCAAAAACATAATAATCTATCTTTTTATCAATATTAAATCCCAGTTTACTAGTAAATAATTTATATGTTTCTTCCCTCTCCTCTATTATATTATCTATATTGTCCTGTATTTCACCACTTATATCACTATAATGAAATATAAAGTGTTCACTTTCCTTTACTATAAAATCATCCTTAGGTGCAACATTTTTTAGATTTCCATTAATAACCCATTTATTATCTTTTTTTATAAGATTGCCATCATATTTTTCAAACAAATTTACTTCTATAGTAAAATCTTTTCCAATATTTCTCCATAAATATGATTCTATTAAATTCTCTTTCTTTAATGCCCCTGATACCATTAGGTACTTATCTTTATTATAAGGATTTGGTATTATATAGTTAAAATTAGTACTATCATTCACAATAGTTTTATCTCCTATATATAACTTACTATCCTTTACTCTAAAAGGGAGTTTATCTAAATTGTTCTCAAATACTTTCATCTGTGATGGATTTCCAAATATCATTATATGATTCTCTTTCATATCCTTTTCCGTTAAGTCATTCTTACTTTTAACTGAAATATTATTATTTTTATGAACATCTTCTAAACTTTTTTTAATTGTTTCTGATTTTCTTTTTAGTTGTGAATTGCCTTCTATATCTTCATAAACCATTATAGCCCTCTCACCTTTATCAATCTTTCCAAAGTAATCCTTATATCCCATTACACCTTCATCTATCCCCTGTGATACTGTCTCTTCACCACTACACCCCACTATTGACAGTAAAAGTATTGAAGCTATTAATATACCTATTTTCCTCATATTATCATCCCCCTATTATGTTGTCTTCTGTTTTTTCACTTCTGTTTTGTATCCTTTCATAGCCTCCCTTTGTTGTTAATGGACTATATAAGCTAGTTATAAAAATCATATTTATAACTGAAAATATTATAAATAGTTTAAATACACTGGATCCTTTAGTTTCCTTTTTGTATAGAGATACTATAATCAATGATATTATTAAAAATATTATTGGCATTAATATGTTTTCAAATCTTAATCCTGTGAAGGATGGTAAGTTAAAGAATATTACTTCTGATAATATGTTAATAAGTAATGCTATAATTATAAACACCTTATTATCAAGCCATTTATCCTTTTTTATAATCCTCAATATTAAAAGGAATATAAACCCTGGTAATATATAATGGATTTTTATAAAGAATAGTACCACCATATATATTAGATTTTTCATAATATTTCCCATTTTAACTAATACCTTTCCTATACTTCCTATCTCCCCAAAGTCTTTATCGGAGCTTATCCCTATTAAGTCACCATCTTCTATTATTGATACATATTTGTTTTTATCCTGTATAAATACAGCTTTTTCTATATCCTTATCACTTTGATAAACTTCAGTTTTACCCCTTATTATTCCATTATATAGTTCATATATATAAACATAGGATTTATCATATTGATCAATTCCTACTATTGAAAATAATATTGTTTCATCTCCATTTACAATATAGGGGATACTATTTCCTTTAACTGACTCCCTAGTAAAACCTCCCACATCTATCTCCCTAGGTTCTAATCCAGATACCTTTCTACTACCTAAATAAAATGGTAAAAACTTATATTTAGATTCCTCTTTAAAGAATATATATCCTTTACCTACATCTATACCAAAATTAATATCGCTATCCTCTTTTAATTTATATAATTGTTTTATATCTGTTTTTGTTCCCCTTCTATTTATCATAATGTATCTTATATCTTTATCTGCTTTAAATACTATATGGATCCTTCCCTTATTATCTATTAAACCTATTGCCTTTTCTATATCTTTAGCTTTTATTTTATAATTCCTTTTATCACCGATTATACTTATTTCTTTATTATTATAGGTTAATATATATTTTTTATTTTGATTATATAAAAGATTAAAATCATCTATATCTTTAGAAATAACTGAAGTGTCTTTATATAGGTTATTATTATAAAGATAATATATATTTCTTTTGTATTCCTTTACCCTATCTACTTTATTGGCTATGTCTAACCTTTCCCTTTCCTTTACCTTTCCATCCCTTGATAAAGTAACCCTTTCTATATTATCAGTTTTAATAATATACTCTATGTCTTCATTTATATTTAAATCATATATATTAGATACATCTGATGATATTTTAGTTTTCCCTTCCCATGGTTCAGGTTTATAGTCTGTAACAAATTGATTTTCGTATTTATAGTTACTGTTATATATTAGTATTGATAATAATATCAATATAAACAATAATACCGATAGTATTGGTTTATTTTTAAGTCTATCTATTTTATGTAATAGTTTATATATTATAAAAAGTAATATTACTAGGGCTATAAGTATTGGAATAATTATTTTTATATTTTTAAATATTTCTCTTTGATTCTCTGACAAATTAGTAAATTTATTATCTTTAGCTTCCATTCCATAATAGTTTATTGCCTTCATCAATAACCTGCCTATTTGGTCCAGTTTAGTTTTGTCTATATTATCTATTGTATCTTCAGGGGTGTGTATAAGATCCTTGGAGGAGTGTATTAACGTTATAGCCTCTCCTCCCCTTTTTGTAAAACTATAATGATCACTGCTATAGTATGCATCACTTTTTACATTAACTTCTATTTCTATATCTTTAGCTATATTGGCTATCCCATTAACTAGGTCCTTACTTTTATAATTACCTTCTTTATCTCTAGTTGTTTGGAGTTCTAATTTAACATCTTCTCTAGACCCTATCATATCTAAATTTATTACCTTAGTTTTATGAAGGGGAAATAATCTTCTATAGGCATAATAATCAGAGCCAAATAATCCTGCCTCCTCCCCATTGAAGGCTGCAAATACTATCCTTCTTCTAGGCTTTATATTACTTTCCTTTATTGCCCTTGCCAGTTCCATCATCATGGCTGTTCCCGATGCATTATCTAAAGCTCCATTATATACATTGCCCTTTGGATCACTTCCTACATGATCAAAATGACCACTTATTATTATGGTTTCATCCTTTAAGTCCTCATCTGTACCCTCTATATAACCTATAACATTATTCATCTTAACATTTTGAAACTTCACATTAATATTTAAATCAATCCCATATCCCTTATTTGTATAATCCTCTATTTCATCATAGGTTTCTTTAGTTACAGCTAAATATATAAATCCCTTATTAATATCTTCTTTTCTATCTAAGGCAATGGCCCTTGATATTAAATCTCCATCTTTTCCCTTACCATGTTCCTTAATATCAATAGGTCTTATAATTCCTTTAACTCCCTTTTCTGTAAGTTCTTTGGCTATTATTTCATTACTGGCATTTAATTTACTAAGTATTATCTTTTCATTTGTTATTTCATTTAGATTATTTATAACTTTAGCTTTTTCCTTCAGTTTCCCTCCAAAACCATAGTTACTTACTACTTCTGTATAGTCTTTACCGTATGCATAAGATTTTATAATCTCCCCATTATCATCTACTACATTAAATCTAAAGGGGTCTTTATACACTGGATACCTATTTATAAATTCTTGATAGTAGCTATCTTCATTTATAGGTTTTAAACCTATTTTTTTAAAGTGATTTTTTATATATTCTTCTGCCTTTTTATTTCCCTCTGTCCCTGATAATCTTCCAGCATATTTATCGGAAGATAATTCCTCTATATGTTTATATGCATTATCTCCACTAAAACTGTCAATATCTAAAGAACCACATCCCGATAATAGTATTATAACTATTAATGCTAAAGTTAATATCTTTGACTTCATTTATAGTCCCCCTTACCTCCCCTTATATATTTCTTTATTTTTTGTAAGTATTATTATTATCTTATCAATTAATACCTTATTTTTCAATATTAAGCTTTTGTACTATACATATACTTGTAGCAAATGTCAGTTTTAAAGTTTAAAATAACAAAACTACCACCAAAGGTGGTAGTTTATAAACTAACTTCTTCAATAAATATTGATAACTCTTCCAATAGGTTATATTCCTTTTTCTCTGTTCTTACCATAGGCCTTAGGGGATAGTTTGAAGTTTGTCTTATTATTATCCCTTCTTCCTTGTTACTAAGCTTAACAGGAAGTCCTATGGGATATATATATGATGATTCTTTAAATTTTTCATATATATCTTTATGGAATTTAATATTAACTAAGGACTGTACCCTTTCAAATGCCTCATGGGGCAATAATTTTTCCTTCCTAAGTAGATTTTCATAGTAATTTGTTAAACTAATTATTTTCACCATATCATGCTGATACTCTTCCGGCTGTTTTTGGGGACCTTTTCCATCTATTGTTTCATGATGATATCTAACGGTTGTATATACTAAAACCGATGCTGCATGGGTCTTTAGAAATTCAAAACCCTTTTCTTCATGTCCTTTATTATCATTCCTTATTAATTTACCTATATCATGGAGTAAACTGGCCTTTGCTATGGCTTCAATTTTTTCTTTAGTCATCCCAATTTTCATTGCAGTAGTTATAGATAGCAAACAAACATTTAATGAGTGTCCTGCTAAGTCATCTTCAGATAATATTTCCCCTACTGGCAAATTAACAGGTTCATTATTTATTTGTGGCATTATTTTCCTTTTAATTAATTCCTTTAGTTCTGATTCTTCAAAATTGCCCTTTGATATATTTTTATAGATATTATTTAGCTTAGATATTATGTGACTTCTATTTTCTTTACTAAGGGTTTCCTTTAGTTCTATATCTGTATTTTCATCCTCTATATATATTGCATTTAAGCCAAACTTCTTTAATCTATCTAACACTCTATTGGATATTTTGGTCCCTGGATTTATTAATTTTCTTCCCTCCTTAGACCTTATAGCCGTTGATATTTTCCTATCCACTACATTTTCTTTAAGCTTACTAAGTCTCATAAAATTCTCCTCTCTAAACCCTATTTCCGATATTTTCCGATGTTTTTCTACATTTTTCTACATTTATATATTCTATAAATATATACTAAACCCTTTTTATTTCTTTTAATTTATTATTTTTGTTTAATGTTATTGAAATCTAAAACACCCTTAAGAAGGCTAAATTTCAAAAGGTAA